>JAIOTL010000204.1 GCA_021106775.1 Planctomycetota bacterium
ACTTCATCTGTCGAGATAGAGTGTTTTGCGGATATCCTGAAGCTTGATATTGAATGGATTGACATTGCTGACGCTTGTTTCTATCTTGAGATTGAACTCGGTTGGGCGGACAATAATCAACGGGCACGGGCAGAGCTTATGTTGCAGGAGCTTGAGGATAAAGTCAGTAGAAAAATCCGTAGTTATGACAATGGAGAAAAGCGTGTAAAAAAGCTTGTTTCCGTGATTTTTGAGTCGGGATTTCGCGTGGATTCAAGCGATCCTTACGGGCACAATCCTGAAAACCTTTATCTATCAAGCGTTTTAACCCGCAAGCGCGGTTACTGCCTCTCGCTTTCGTTCGTCGCACTTGCCGTTGCTGAGCGCCTTAAACGCAGCAAAAACCTCATCATTCCCATTCGCGGAGTACGTGCGCCGAGACATTTTTTCGTTCGCTACGTCAGCAAAAACAAAGGTTTGGAAAAGAATTTCGAGATGACAAGTTATGGTGCGACCCGCGACAAGTTCGATTATCTCAAAATGCTCGGTCTGCCGCTTGGTTATGTCAATTCCAGACCATATTTCCAAACGCTTGATAACAAACGCATTTTCAGCGACATGCTCAATAATATCGGAGCAAATTTCATTTTGACGGACGATTATCCGAAAGCGCAGAAATGGCTGCAAACTGGGATGAAATTTGACGGTGTAAACCCGCAGCCATATTACAATCTTGCGTATGTATATGAGAAGCAGAAGGAATTTTCACTGGCGATTAAAAATCTATCAAAAGCAATAAATCTTGATGCAAACTTCTACGAGGCACTAATTGCACGAGGCAGACTTTACTGTGAACAGGGGAATCCGAAGGAAGGTTTGAAGGATTTAAAGTATGCTATCGAGAATTACAAAACTCGGCATGAAGCGTATCTTATGCGCGGTGTTCATTTCGCTAAGAACAAAGAATACTACGCTGCTTTAACCGATATATTAAGAGCAAAAAAACTCAGCCCACTCGATAAAGATACCAACACAAACCTGCTAAATCTTTATCTCAGACAGAATATGCTCGTTGAAGCTGAGGCAATTGTTGAAATTCTTAGGAAAATCGCTCCAGATACTGCTCAGACTAAGGAATTGATAGAAATCTTCGAAACTCTGAAAAATGAGAAAAAATAACTTCTGGGACACAACAAAGTAAGTATTATAATTATTGAAAATTTTGAGGTTAATGTGGCAGTAAATTCCAATGACCTTGCGTTTGCAAGGTTGCTTGTTGAACTGGAGATATCATCTTTAGAGGTTGTTAAAGCAAACCTTAACGAGCTTGAGATGCAAAAAAAGCAAGGTGAATCGAACTTGAATCTCGGCGTAATGATGTATCGCAAGAATCTCATTACCGATGAAGATTTGAGGAAAATAAAACGTCGGCACAAGGAAAGAATTCAACAAACAAAAAAAACTAAACATGAGCCTCAACCTAGGGCAACCCCACATGTCCAGAAAACAAAGCATGATGTTGATGATTCTCTGATAAACAAACAGTTCGGCTCATATATTATTCGTCGCTTGTTGGGTACAGGTGGTATGGGCAAAGTATATCTCGGTGAAAATCCGCTTTTGAACAAATTCGCAGCGATAAAAGTCCTTTCGTACCAATATGCTAAGGATGAGCATTATCTGAAGCGTTTTTATCGTGAAGCGAAGATGGCAGCGGCAATTCAGCATCCGAATATTGTACAGGTTTACGATTTTGGGCAGGAACACGGATTGAATTATCTTGTTATGGAGTATGTTGACGGTGAAACCCTTGAGGATAAAATAAAGCGAGAGAAGAAATTGTCGATTACCGAAGCGATTCGCATTCATATGGATGTACTAAAGGGTATGAAAACAGCACATTCACAGGAGATTATCCATCGCGACATTAAGCCTGAAAACATTATGATAACCAAGAACAATGAGGTTAAACTTACTGACATGGGGCTTGCCAGACACAAAGACCCTACTCAGTCGGAAGCACTGACAATTGAGGGGCAAGCGTTGGGTACACCGAGGTTTATGGCGCCTGAGCAAGCACTGGGAGAAGCAATCGACTCAAGAACCGATTTCTATGCACTTGGGGTGTCGCTATATCATTCGATTTGTGGCGAATTTCCGTATCCAGGCAAAAAACCAGTGGAAATTCTGCGCAATATGCTGAGAAATGTCCCAATTCCGCTTAAGATTCATTTACCAAGCGTGCCGGATTATGTGAACAGAATTGTGATGAAGCTCATTTCGAAATCAAAGATACATCGTTTCAGTACCGCTGATAATACCCTCCATGCACTTGAGAAATGTATTCAAGCAATTGAATCTCCGAAAGAAATTACCGAATTTAGGGGTGCAGATGTTGCAGAATTCGATGCGATTCAAGAAGTACCGAAACCGAAGAAAAAATCTGGACGCAAAGCACCGTTACCTCCGAGCATACGTAGTGTAGCAGAAGTCAAGCCAGAGAAAGTTAAATCGTCAAACCTTTTGCTGATTATCGTTATAATCGTTCTATTTATTCTTCTTGTTGCTGCGGGATTCGTAATTTACATGCTTGCCATTCAAAAACCTGGTCAGGCATATGAAAATTCAAACAACAAAAAAACATACGCAATCCATGAAAACGTTCTCACAACGTCAATTGAACAGGATTTAATAACTCAGGATACTCGATAAATGCTGCGATATTTATTCGGCACAAAAATTGACAGATATTTCTACAAAGAGCTGATAGTCTCAATTATTCTCGTTTATATTGGGGTGCTTAGTATCTTTATTATGCTCGATTTCGCGAGTAATTCCGATTTTTTAAATGCAGTTTTGAGAAGCAGGCTAAAGGAATACGAAGCGAATCTTGCACAAATCGATGAGAATACAAAATCGGAAACCGTGCTGGAAATCAACAATACACCCATTGAAAAACCTACATTTCTAGATATTGTGCTGAAGCATTATCTGAGCCAGCTTCCGTTCCTCATTTACCTGCTGACACCAATTGTTACAACACTGGCAATATCATTCACCGTTATTCGAATGTCGGGCACAAACGAGTTCCTGATAATGAAAACAAGCGGAATTCCTATCAGAAGGGTTTTGCGACCGGCATTAATGAGTGTGCTGATAATATCGACATTGTTGCTGGCATATAATGCATGGGGACTTCCCGCTTTCGTGAAAGTTATGCATGAAAACCGTGTATCTGTCGAGCGCAAAAGAGGGTTTCGGAATTTAATGATGACAGACCCTAACGGCATAATTCTTTATGCAGGTTATTATGAGAACAAGCCCATGAAAGGGACCGATATATTTGCCATTGAGTCGAAGAATGACCTGCTTAGGGTAACCGAGGCTGAAACTCTCGAATATAAGTACGGCAAAGGCTGGATGCTTGGAAAAGGACTTGTTCGCCAAGTTAAGAAAGTAAATGTTGATGGAATCGAGTATCAGCAGATGACAACCATTGAGGAGTTTGATGCAGGTGTTAAGAAGTTGAATTTCAAGGTAAAGCCTGGGAATATGGGCAAGGAAGCACTTATGCTGTTGGAGGAAAAATCAATTTCCGAATTATTCGATTTGGTAAAGAAAAAGCCGCAATGGACTGCGCCGAAAGTTCAGCTTCACCGCAACTTCGCATTTCCACTGGCACCTTTACTGCTTTACCTGATTACAATCTCGCTTATATTGAACAATCAGAATCGAAACATGCTCATTGGCGTGGGTTTGTCAATATTGTTCTCATTTGGATATTATGGGGCGGTAATTGTCGCCTCAGGTGCAGCGATTCAGGGAGATATTGAGTCAGATTACGCGATTGCATCGGCAACAGTGCCATTTGCGCTGTTTGGTTTTATTCTGTACCTTCGAATAAAATCCTGAAAAACCAGTAATCGAATAGAAATAACGCTTTTGTCATTCCCAACTTGATTGGGAATACAGAAGTTACAATGCCCAAAAATACCTGGATTCCTGCTTTCGCTGGAATGACAAAGGACATTTATTCTGTAATCTTCATATCCGCTGATATTTCGACTTTTTCACGGAAGAAATCGGTGAGAATTTTGTACAAACCGTCACGATCAATCCCGCGTTTGAGCAGACCGTCTCGCGCAACACTTATCAACCCCGTCTCCTCGCTGACAATCACCGAAAGTGAATCAGATTGCTCGGTTATGCCGATTCCCGCTCTATGCCTTGTCCCAATACGGCGTGAAATGTTCGGGTTGTCGCTCAGAGGAAGCAAACATGCCGCTGCCAGAATTCTATCGTTGCGAATAATCACAGCACCATCATGCAAGGCAGTTCCCTTGTAAAACAGTGTTGTCAATAGCTCGGAAGAGAATTTGCTGTCAAGGGTAACACCTCTTTCTGTAAACTGTGTGAGATTTACACCTTTTTCGATGACCATTAACGCGCCGGTCTTGTTTTGTGCCATGCGCGTCGTCGCATTCACGATAATGTTGATGATTTTCTCAGTTTCAGTGCCAAAGAAAGTACCAAGAATACGAGTCTGCGAAATACGTATCAGACCACGACGGAATTCGTATTGGAATATGATAAGTATTGCAATTACAAGATAACCGAGGATACTTTTGAGGATATAAACAATGCGGAAAAGCTCAAAAACGACAGAAAGTGCTAACATGCCGAAAACATACAAGGTCAGTAATATCAACATCCCCTTGAGTATTGAAGCTCCACCGGTCTTTTTAAGAAACATGTAAAGGCTGTACAATGTGAAAAAAATCAGACCGACTTCTATTGCAATTCTCAAAGGCTCAGAGATACTGATAGGATCAATAAGCATGAAATGCATTTGTGCATCTTTCGGTTCATACCTTACGGGCTATTAATTGTTAACGATATATCGGATAAACGCAAGTGAAATTATCAACATACCCCTTTTTTAACAGAAAATATATTTTCTTTTTCAAAATTACTACTGTAAGATTCTGACAAAAGCAAATGTATTGTGTATATTGAATATCGGTGTAAAAATGAGAATAGAATTATGTATAGTATTATTGTTTCTGCTGATGTTTTTGGGATGCAGCGTCGAGGAAGAATTTCCAACTGAACGCGATATGCTGACATCCAGGATAGAGAAGCAGAAGAACGAATTGGACTCGATATTTTCAGACGAAATACTTGTTCGGCACAAATTCAAGCTGTTGCAGAATCCTGACCTGATGAGCGAAAAAGACTTTTTGGTTAAAATCGACGAAATTAACTCGCGCAAAATCCATGCTGAGACCTTGTTCGCCTTAAAACTCCGAAAATACTACAAACAGTTCAAGTACACAACTGCTTACAATGAGGTCGTAAATCTATACATCATGCCTAAAATCAAGATCATACACGACTTGAAACGATTCGCAGAAGATATTAAGCGTAAACAGATTATCAGCGAAATGATAGAAGAATACAAAAAGGGGAAATTGCAGGATAAGCAGGTTTTGCGGTTCCTTCAGGAATATAAGAAAGGGAGACCAGCAAAATATACAGATAACTCGATAATCGACTCAGAATCGTCGATTTTGTTCAATGAAATATTTAACGTACAATACAGCATAATCGAGAAGTATATTGGTGCATATTTGACGCAGCTTCAACGCGATTTTAGCGATTTCGAAGAGGTTCGCGAAATTGACGATGAGATTGTGCGACCGTACTACAAACAGCTTATTTCATCACTGCCAAAGGACAATAAAAAGCTGACAAAAGACGAGAAAGCAGTATTGCACGGTCATCTATCGAAAATAAAAAAATTGTTTCCTTATTCAGATTTAACTGTGAAGGCGGAGCGAAAACTAATCCCTCTCACAGCGAAGAAGCAATTGTCGGAGCTAACTGGAACACCGTTAATATTTTTCTTGCTGATTCTAATGCTTATTACCTTCGGCTATACTCTGTGTCTTCGTGGATACCTTAAACACAAGCAATCTGAGCTTGAGGTTAGTGAGGTATACAAGCCCATTGCCGATTCACAAAGTGATGATTTTGAGATTGATAATGAGGTTTCGTCAAGGATTGTGGAGGATTAGATGGCAAAAACCAGCAACAACAGCGGAAATCCTTCGGAGTTAAGCGAATACAACCTTGATGCATACAATATCATCTTCAAAATTGCGAGTCTTGGGCATATTGATATTTCATCGAACGATAAATTTACTCAGCTCAGAGATATTTCAGTGATGCAGATGAAGAATTACTTCATTCAGAGACGGACTAACGCCTCGTTTTTCTTCGACGGCAGAGGTCCGGGATGGTATTTAAACGGAAATCAGCATCATTGTCAGTATGTGAGTATTATTTATTCGGGTGAAAAAACTGCGGATGCGCTGATGATAGAACATATTCGAACACATCCAAACGCCCGAAAAATCACCGTTGTAACCGAGGATAACGAGATTCTAAGCGTTGCCAGGGCGCATAAATGCAGGATTATATCATCAACAGATTTTATCACGAGAATTACATCAATTGCGAACAAGGCTGAGAAGGAGCAATCAGGCAGATTTCCTTATGTAAAATCCAGTTCTAAACGTTCTAAAGCGAGTGAACGTAAGAAGAAAATCATCTCGCATATGCATTTTGCAGATATTGAGGAGCAGTTCAGCAAAATCGATATGAATGATATTCTCAAGGAATTGGCGGAAGAAGACGGTATTGATTACGGTGATAACCCGTAAAACTCGCCAGTTGGCTTACTGCTCGCCTTCAGGATTATACCCGAGATATTTCCGTAAATGCTCTTCCATCTTTCTGTTTCGCTCTTTTTCTCGGTTTGATTCTCTTTCAAGATTCTTCAGCTTATTTTTCAACTCATCGATTTCGTTAGAATTTTTTTTATTCGCCTCTTTAATCAATTTTTCCAATTCCATCATATTCTCTCTGTTCTTCTTGTTTTCTTCGTTCATACGCTTTTGTATTCTCTGCAGTTGTTCGAGTAACTCTCTGACTGTTTGATTCAATCGATTAAGTTCTTGGTCTTTGCTTAGCAAGTCAGTCTCGACTTCCTTGATTCTGTTCATCAAACCCTGTACCTGTTTGTCGAGTTCCTTCGTATTTTTGTCGAGATTCTCAATTTTCGACTTCATACCATCTATTTTTTCTTTGTTCTGCTTAATTTTGTTTTGGTTTTCATCAATTGACTTCTGATTTTTCGCTATCTCTTCTTTGTTTTTCTCGGCATCCTTTTTTAGCTCTGTTTGTTTTTGCTCCAGCGCGTCGGTTTCGAGTTCAAGCTTTTCTTGCGCGTTTTCCAATTTCTTAAGATTGCCTTGAGTTGTATCAATATCATTTTCAAATTCTGTTATTTTAGATTGGAAACCAGCAGCTTCTTTCCTACGTTCTTTATTCTCGTTTTTAAGATTCTTAACTTCATTCTCAGTTTCAGTCTGTTCGGTAATAGTATTCTCAATCTGCTTAAATATTGAATTGCGTTCAATATCAAGTATTTCAACATTTCTTGTTGCTTTCTGAATGTCATAATTCAGCAAGCGCCTTTCTTTGCGGTCGCTGTCTTTCACGATTATGTAAACGAACAGAATCCCTAGCAGCATAAATGCCAGAATTACCACCAAAATCGGATTGGCTGGTCCGCCGATTCTATGCGGTTTACCAGGCAAATTCTGCGTTCTCATAAACATATCTTTTTTATGGTTTCCCGATATATTTTCGCTCATGGTTGATTTTTCTCCTCACCATCTCCGTTAGGGTCATCACCGTAATCAGGCACTTCGATGCCTTGTTTTCTTAGATCGTCAAGCAAGCGCATGAAATCCTCTCTCATCTTTTGACGTTCTTTATTGCCCTTTTCAACATCTCCTGCCATTGAATCCATTCTTTTTTCAGCTTCTCTATATCTATTATCTAGTTCTTTAACGTCTTTTTTCAATTGCTCGTCAGTTTCTTTCATCTTATTCTGCTCGTCTTCAAGCTTTTTCAGTTCTTCTTGTAACTTACGATGTTTTTTTAATAGTTTTAATTGCTCAGCTTCAGTTTTCTTATCTAAATTCTTCAAATCCTCGTCAACTTTACTCAATTCAGCCTTAGTATTCTTTATATTTTCATTGTTTTGACCTATCTGTGTTTTATGTTCCGCAATTAGACTGCTGTGTTTTTTTATATCCAGCTGAAGGTTTCTAAGCTGGGATTGCTGTTTCGAATACTTTTCTTCAAGCTCAGCAATTTTAATTTTCCAGCCGGTTTGCATTTTCGATTTGTGGAAGTCATCATCTTCTTTGTTAACAAAAACCAGAGAATTGAAACTAACATACGTGGCAACAAGCATTACAAGCAGGATAATGGCTGGTATAAGTTTGTTTGCAGGTGGCATCTGTCCACTTTGGATAAAATCCTGTTTTTTCCATTTCTTTTTTGGTCGTTTTTTGCCAGATTTGATATTTTTTCCGTTTTTGCTGGATTCATCAGCCACGCTATCAGATGATGTTTGTTGAGTTTCCTCTATCATCCGCTTTTTCACTTCTTCAACACTTTTCACATTGGTCGAAGGTACAATTTCAACCTCAATCTTCTTCAAAACACCGCTTTTCTGTTTCTTATTATTTTCTGCCATATCAGCCTCTTTTTATTTACACAGAGAATTATATCCAGATGGAAGAATACTATCTGCTGAATTTACCGAATTATAAATTTATCTCAATATAATTATAATATATTCATTGAGAAGTTTCTATCAATCATTGAAGTCAGATAAATGGTTAAAAATCTTCTTCGCCTGAATTTAACGGTTGTTCAACTTTTTTATCGACTTTTTCACATAATATTTTAATTACTTGTTTTACTCCGCGTTCGAGGATGGCATCTGTGCCAGCAGCATATTCGAGTTGTAATGGTACAACAATGTCAGGCTCAACGCCGTTTCCTTCAAGCGTTTTACCGTCTTTTGTGAAGCGTGCGCCGTCAAGGACTGGAAGCATCAGCGCGGAACCGTCTGAAAGCCTGTAGAAGTTTGTAGCCAGAACCGCTCCCTGAGTTCTTCTGCCGACGAGTGTACCAAGCTTTTCACGCTGAATTTCATGGGCGAAAATTTCCTTCGCGCTTCGTGAACCTTCGTCGATTAACACGATTAACGGCTTTTCCCATTTGGGGATGCGCTTTCTAAAGGAATCTCTAAGTTTTGTGAACGATGCCAAAAGCATTCGAACAACAACCATGTTTCCGCCATGCCCCCTGATATCCAGTATCATCGCGTCGCAATCTGCGAATTCGTCATCGATTGCGGAATGGAAAATATCTGCGATTCTGCGCGATAAAAAATGCCAGGTATGAATGTAGGCGATTTTTTTACCATCTTTTTCAATCACTTTTACGGAATTTTCAACGGATTTTGTTTCATTGTAATCAACAGCTTGAACGGTTAGTTTCTGGGTCTTTGCGTCCTTTTCTCTGCGAATTTGAAGAGTGATTTTCTCATCTTTTTCAGCTTTTATCACAAGATATTCGGGACCGGGAATACCGACATCGTTGCCAGCATCGATAACTTTCTTGCATTCAGTGACCTTTTTGCTGTTGATGCTGATGATTTCGTCACCGAGTTTCAAACCTGCACTTTCAGCAGCACCGCCTTCGGAAAAACGGGTAGCGAAGTACTTACCGTCGAGTTTGCGAAGCTTGAAGCCGAACTCAGGCGAGAGTGTATTTGTGCGTTCGTTGCCAATTCCCTGATAAATTTCCTTCTCAATCACCGCGAAATGACTCACTCCGAACCTGGCTATCATCTCATTTACCGCATTGTGAAGCTCAGTTGAATTTTTTGAGTCTGCAACCTGTTTTTTGTGTTTTTCCCGCAGTTTTTCTAAATCCAACCCGCGATATTTCTTGTCGTAAAAGCGTTTTTTGATGAGATCGATAACCTCATCAAGAAAACTTAAGTTTTGCTCGGATTTGTTCTTAAGCGCAACTTCTGCCTGGTTCTGCACCCCTGCATAAGAATTGAAAGAAAAAACAAATATAAGTGAAATTAAGGTGATTGTGAAAAATTTATTCATTGCATCTCCAAGTTTGCATCAAATATGCTCTTTTTATACTTCATACGTTTTTTAACGGTTTGAAACAAGATATTTTGGGGATTTTACGCAATTATTAACGTTTGCACCAGTATTGCAGACAGCATGAAATACTTACGATGTTATTAATTTTGGTCGAAAAAAAAGGTACGCTTGCGTACGATTATCCGCCGGAAACCATGGGCTTGCCTTCTTTGCGAATAACATACTCGTCATGATAGCGAATTCCCTTGCCTTTGTAGGGTTCTGGAGGGCGTACCGCGCGGATTACCGCTGCGAACTCACCCACAACCTGCTTGTCAATACCTTTTATCGACAATTTCGCAGGTTCGTCGTTACCGCGAGCAGCCTTGACATCGATGACAACCTCGACATGTTCGGGAATATCAAATTCAACTGGGTGGCAGAATCCAATGTTCATTACGAATTTTTTACCAACGACATTGCAGTTGTAACCCACACCGTAGATCAGGAGTTTTTTCTCGAAACCGTCAGTTAAGCCGATAACCATGTTGTTGATAAGTGCCCTTGTCAATCCGTGAAACGCCTTGAGTTGTTTCGTTTCATTTGCGCGGTCGACAACAATTGTCTCGTCCACTTGTTTTGTTGTGATTCCTTCGGGATGCTCCCAGCTCAACTCGCCTTTAGGTGATTTTACGCTGACAAGTCGTCCTTTGATTTTAACGTCCACGCCTTTTGGAATGGGGATAGGTTTCTTACCTATTCTGCTCATGTTTTCTCCTTACCTGCCTGTTGAAAAAGTCAAGCCTAAAGCACTTTCTCACCAACCAGTTAGTCCTTAAGATTTTCGCTTCCTGCGTTTTCAGGACAGCAATAAAATGAAGCAATGCACATTATCAAATAAAAATACAGTTTCAAGTTTTTTTAATATTTCGTAACAAAATAGTGTTCACGGTATTGATATGTTTTGTATAGAACACACTCAGCACGTCATTACAGGCATTTTTATTCGCCAAAACCTTTGAAGCTGCGCGGGTTATCTATCCCAAGCGGATTCTTGTTGCTGCTGTTTTCATCCACCCATTTTTCCCACGATTTCAAATGTTCTTTGAAATCCTCCATGGTTATGCCGTTCAGCGCATCAACAATCATCTTTTTAGTGCTGAGATAATCGGGTTTTGCTAATTTCCCAGAGTCCACGTCTTTCACAATTTCATTGAATTTCGCAATGAGATTAACTACTGCCTTGCGATAATCGAGTTTCCGCAATGCAGTCCACGCATATGAACGAACCTTGATATTCTCATGGAATAAATAAGGATAAATCTGGGCACAGACGAAGCTTGGCACTTCAGGACCCATTAAACCGAGTGATTCAAACACTTTTATCTTAACGTAAACTGAATCATCTGAAATAAGATTGCCAACCTGTCGACCAGCAGACATATCGCCCATTTCACCGATTGCCAATGCTGCATGTCCTCTAAGTTTATTGAAAATCCGCAATTCAGGAATTTTCTGGGTTGTAGTATCCATCTTGTTGTAATCTTCTATTGCTGTGTAAATTTTCTTCATAACCTCAAGAATTTGTTTACTTGACCTGCAACTGACGAGGTCAGGTGCTTCACCTTCTTTATTTTCGCTTCCACCATCGATAAAAGCTTTAACTTTTCCCATAGTTTCATTACTTGAATACATTTTATAAATTTGTAAGTACCATTCGCGCACATCGTGCAAAATATTCGATTGAAGTGCCATGAGTTTGTCTTTTTCCGCGAGTCTTGTAAGCAGTTTTTTTGAATTAAGTGCATACACAAGATGTTTAACAACTGGCAAACCTATTTTCCCAAGCTCCTTTCGGGCGTCTTTCATTTCATATTCAAAACCTGTACCGAGTTTGGGAATGAGTTTGAACCAGACCAGTTTATCCTCATCAGTTGTTAATTCTCTGCGGGTTAGGTAAGCGGCTTTTTTTGCAGGCTTCTCTTTTTTAACTTTATTTTCGACATCAGCCGATTGTGAATTCACGATTCCGATAAGCAGAAAAGCTATCAATAAGGCAGAAATCAATGTTTTTTTCATGATAAACCTTCAAGTACAGGGTAAGAAAATATAGTCAAGTTAATGATATAAAATCAGATTAATTAAAACACAATAATTTCGTTAGTAAAACAAAATTTCGCCAGTAAAAAATGTGTTTACTCACCTTTAGCCCTGAAATAATGAACTTTGCCGTCTTGTTCGTATTCGAAATAACATCCTACGAATTCGGGACTCCATTTCCAACAGTCCTGAAGAAAAGCATTGTTGACAAACTCGAAGCTGACACGCCATTCAATTCCGTCAGCGGTGATATTTATATTATCCATTTGCTGCAAAGTGTTAATCGACTCGACAATATCAGGGTCTTCTCTATTGCCAGTTGCTGGAATATATCGATTATGACGGAAAATGAAGTGTTTCACAGCAGGGTCAGACCAGCTCACGATATTCGAAGGTTTTATGTACATGTGAATGCGCATAAAATTACCTTCTCGTCTGCGAAGTTTAGGGTCATCGACAATTGCCCAATGAACTCGAAGCCAACGTGCGCCTGGCTCACCGTGTGCACCTCCGATACTTTTCTGCTCAGGTGTGTTGATAAATCTTCTGTCGATTTCGTTTACCTGAGTATTATTGTTGTTTGTGTTTATTGGATCCATTGTCTTGAATTTATCCTCGTATCTATACGGAAGCTTAACAAGCACATCATGGGTGAGAAAATCCCAAGGTGGTGAACCGAACATGCCCCTGTATAATCCTCTGTTTTCGGGTGTATAAATCGAGAAATAATAACGATTGTTCATGCGCAAATACTTGAAAACTTCAAGATTTAATGGGTTTGAACCACCAACCAAATAACCTTCATTACCCAAGCTGTTCGGGTCATTTGACGTGATATTCAATCTGGTTGCGGTTGCGAATGAATGGTTGGTATTCATTCTTGCACAGGTTATGTTAGCAATGTTGATATATTTTGCATTTCTGCCGTGCGGCTTTGGTATAGTTCCCAAAAAACCGCGCGTGCAGTTTAAAAGTGGAGAACCAACGCGATTGTCATTGACCCGCCTTGCATATGCGATTAATTCGTCATCTACTTTAATAATACCGACATTCCAATTTAAACCCTGGGGATTATTCACACGTATGGTTCTGTCTGTGTCATTGATTCCATTAACCAAGAAGAAATCACCGGCACCTGAGGAAAACCATTGAATTTCATCGACATATCCACCGAATCCTACTTCATCCGAGTCTTTAACTGTTGGGTGCCCAAATTGAATCTGATCTGGCAAATTTAAGGGTAGTTCACAGCTTGGGAATTTTATCAATCGAGTTCCACCACCTGGAGTATACAAATTATCTACGAAATCGGATAAAACTATCCATTGTCGGTTGTTGCCTGCTGAAGTATTTGTCCAGAGAACGCGAAGTGCATCGCCGTCCGCCATCAAGTTTTGCGGATTAAAAGATGTGGATTGAACGACCGTTACTTTGTCGAATGCGCCGGCACCATAAGTTGCTCTTCGCTCGACAGAATTAATCATAAACAGAGGCAAAGCACGAGGAGAATTCGTATTCTTGAAATTTCTGATTTGAGTGCTAAATTGACCTCTCCAATTGTTTGCGTCGCGATTGTATAGCAGATAACTTCCCGGGTGTTTGTCGACAACGGGTTCGGTATATCGGCATATTTCATTTCGTTCGTCAAGGAAAACATACCCACCGTTAGCATGATAATTTGTAACATCGTCAAGCTCTATTGAAATCAACCTGACATTTGAGTTATTCACAAAATGATAACCAAGATTGTTGCCGTTAGCATCCGTGCCGAAACCTGCTGCCCCTGATGGTTGCCCTTTCCAAGCAATCGCATTGCGCTCCCCTACATTAAGATACTGATACTCCATGCCATTATCATCTGATTCAGTATGAATCCCGTCATAAAAGATGATTTCACCGAGATTTCCTGGATTCGCCAAAACAGCAGTCATTTGTCCTGTTTGCTCGTCTTCTTGATATTCGATTATGACATCACCCCACACAAGAACATAGCCCTGTTCAGGAAAATCATCAAAAGTCGATGGTTGTGCGATTATTTTCATACCGCCTTCTGGTAAACCTGCCAACGGTCCTTCGTTCAGATAATCATCATAATCTGTGTTTTCAGTGTCTTCGTTAAATATTCTCACAGGACCGGTCAGTCTGCCGAACTTTGAAATGAGTCTGCCTTTAGCTGCAGGCAGATTGGGAGCAAGACTATCCTGAAGCAGAGTTAGAGAATAACCCCATAAATATACTGCTGAGCCTGTTTCATGCATTGCTGCAGTAGAACCGCGTGCTCCTCGAATAATACCGTTGGGATAACTTATTGTTTGTCCAGTATTCGGGTCAATTTGGTCGATTACGTCAAGACCTTCGAGAATATTGCGATTGGCGGGATTTCGTCGAGAATAGCGTATCACTTCGTCATTTATCTGTATAACTCCTGAAGTTGGGAAACCGCTTGCATCCTCAAGCACGATTTGATGCACATTTTCGTCATATTGATTTCCGCTGGGAGCATTGAGATTGCGCGTCAGATACGAATAACGTTCTCTAATAACATCGCCGTCCCAACCGTCAGGATAATATGTATGTGTGAAATATCCTGGAATTCGGACAACCGGTGAAGCACCAAGCCCATCGAGAAGGAGATTAAACTGCACCTTAATTCTTCTACCTTGCAAGATATCCCGAAAACTCGAACCTTTCCAGGTCAGCATTGTGTGATACCAAACATCAGACCGGATTCCACCACCTGCATTCCCCATTCTTCTTAGTGGGAAAACATAATCGCAGGCAGCGGCTTCGAGGTCGGAAGCAAGTATCCGCATCACAAGCGCACGTCGTCTGGGTTCATAAAACAGAACAAGCCGATTCCGGTACTGTTCTGCGGCAATATCCATGATTATTGTTTTTTCATTGTTGTTGTATTGGTCCATTTTGAACCAGAAATGAAGCGATCCAGTGTTTAGTCCCAGTTTGCCTTGTGCCAAGTTTGTTCCAAGCGGACGTGCATTAAGCAAATATGGTTTACCATTGTCGAAATGTCTGCCCAGTCCAGGAAAATCAAGGATATTGTTTCCTTTTTTGTCAGGAGAATATGGTAGCGATGCTTTTATATAGGTTGCAGTATTTCCATGTATATCGGTTGCTCCTGTTGTATGGGAGGAAATACGAAGCCCGGAACCAGCAAACAGAATGTCTCGAGCATAAAGATATGAGGCATATTCCTGTTGACGGAATTTCCCAACAAGCCTTTTTCCGTCCATTATCAGACCTTCTGTGCCGATTTGTCTAATTTCCTCGGCGGAATATTTCGCTCTGGGAAGACCTGGTACTGGTTGACCGGTTTCAGCATCAATCCTTTTAGCAGCGTTGTTGATAAGAACCGAGTATTTGATTTTGTAATTGTCATAACTTCGGTATGTAAAAGGCATAGTCGGTCGCCGCAGCCTGACGTCGAAATTCCGGTTAGCATTCAGGATAATTGAAGTAATGTCGTTGGAAGTTAAATCGATTTCGTAAGATGAATTCCAATCAGCGAAATTATCCCTGATAAAACTAGCGAATTCTTCGGGCGAAGTAAACGGTTCAAAATCCTGATAAATTCTAGCGTAAATTCTATCGGTAATAACTTCAGCTTCGCTTGTAGAAACGATATCAGCACCGCTGATTGCCAAACCGCTGAAAACAGCCACAAGAACCTGCTTCGATGCTGTATTGATATTTACAGGTTTACGCGCCATAACTTCGACAGTTGCACGTTTGGCAAAGAATCTATAAGGTGGACTATTATTCGTGTTCGCGGGAATCACTCTGTCAATAATTATTCGGTTTCCCCTGACAAATCGTGCAGTGCAATACTGAACTTCACCAGTATCGGAGGTGATTTTCAGAACCGAGCCTATGTTTATCGCCTGATTGCCTGACAGTGTCAAAACCTGCCTGGGATTGTAAGTAACAGTACCGTTTGAATCAATCTGTGCTTGTGGCAGGTTGTTAAGCAGAATCTGAGGTGCAAAGAATGTTCCAGGATAATCACCGCTGCCGTGAACGGTCAAACTATTCTCGATTTTGTCGTACAGATAAGCATCAATTGCGTCTGAATACGAATTATTGAACTTATTATATGTAGATATTTCACGGATACTTTCAACTGTCGGAAAAGAATAGAGATTGCTTGGATTTTGTGCTTTATCGAATTTTGTAGTAGCAATTTTGTACGCATTTCCAGGATACACAACGCTAAATTCAGCTAAGTGATTGCTTGCTGCAGTCGCAAATTCCCCAAGCCCAGCACCTGGTACACTCGAATTGGCAGTTGCTCGTGATAATTCGTAGAAAATCCTGCAATCACTGGAAACCTTGGAGTAACCAATGAGTTCTTGACCAAGAAGCAGGAATCCGTTAAACGGTGGGAACCAGCTTGCATCTCGAACATTAAGCGAAGCACTGTCTAAATCATTCATATCCTGCGTCAAACTCGTTGCACCAATTAAATTACCGATGACGAAATAACTGGCAGTATTCAAATCAATTTTACCCTGTTCGTCTTCGATTTTTACTGTCCATAAACGTTCGTGAGCATTAACGACATCAAGCATTGGCGCAGGTTCATCGCGGATATTGCCGGAAGAATCGAGCATTCGACTTAAATTCGGCTGGATAAGAAATTCACCTTGAGTTGTATATTCAGGAGTATTTAGAGGAACCTGCTGCATCATCAACGCGGAATAAATATAACTTACATCACCAGATTCCGCCTGATACTGCTGATTCACAATTTGTGCATTCACAAGATGCTGATACGCCAGATTTCTCAGTGAAATTATATCATTTTGTGCCATTACCGAACTGCTATGCGAAAGTGCTGTTACCCGCGCCTGAAGCATCGAGCGTAAAAATGGTACCGCAATCACGAACAATCCTGTAAGAACTACAAAAACTAATATCAATGCCATGCCGGCATGTCGAGTATGATATTTCATAAACATTTTTGCTTCCCATAATTAATATATTTCTCATCCTATATAATAAATAAGATTGTGAGCCATTAAAAATCAAATTTAACTTTCGATGTTTAATCGTTAATCCGGTCAGAAAAAAGGTGAAGCATACTTTAATTTTGTATTCATCATGTTATAAACTTGGATAAAATAACCTTAAACACCATAGTATTTAATTGGAGGTTTAACATGGATATGAAAGACGTTGTTATCGTGTCTGCAGTGAGAACTGGACTCGGTAAATTTAATGGAATGTTGACAAAATTTGACCCGATTCAGCTTGGCACAATGGTAGCGAAGGAAGCCATCAAACGAGCCGGTATAAATCCCGATGTCGTCGAGGAAACAATATTCGGACATGTTCTACAGGGAAGCTGGGGACAGAATCCCGCGCGTCAAGTCGCCCACCATGCCGGTATTCCCGACAGCACAGGTTCGTTTACTGTCAACAAAGTCTGTGGTTCGGGTTTGAAGGCTGTTATGATAGGTGCAATGACGATTATGCTTGGCGACCATGACTGCATTCTTTGCGGTGGCATGGAATCTATGACCAATGCGCCGTATTTCTCAAGGGAATTCCGTTTTGGCAACAAAATGAGCGTTGATATTAATCGCGGACCAGCATTAGTTGACCTCATGGTGAACGACGGACTTTGGGACAAATATGAAAACTACCACATGGGCAACACCGGCGAGGTTGTCGCGGAAAAATACGGTGTAACCCGCGAGATGCAGGATGAATATGCGTATAATTCGCATCGGAAGGCAGCGGAAGCACAAAAAGAAGGTCGATTCGCAGAAGAAATTATGCCGGTTGAAGTTCCACAGCGCAAAGCTGACCCGATTGTTTTCAAGCATGACGAAGGTGTAATTGCTGAACCTTCAATCGAAAAAATGGCAAAGTTAAGGTCGGTTTTCAAGAAGGATGGCACTGTTACTGCGGGAAATGCAAGCCAAATTAGCGATGGAGCAGCAGCGGTTATTCTGATGTCGGCGGAGAAGGCGCAAGCTCTCGGACTCAAACCAATGGCGAAAATCACCGGTTATGCAACTGGCGGTGTCGAACCGAAGATGGTTATGATTGCACCTGTTGAAGCGATGAAAAACCTTGAGAAGAAAACCGGAATGAGCCGACATGATTTTGACCTGATTGAGCTTAACGAGGCGTTTTCTTCAGCAGCGGTTGCTGTTTCCAACGAGCTTGGACTCGACCCGAACAAGGTAAACGTAAACGGTGGCGCAGTTGCCATGGGGCATCCGATTGGCTGCTCAGGTACAAGAGTTCTTGTAACTTTGATGCATGCTTTGAAACAGCGCAATCTCAAGAAGGGTGCTGCGATGTTGTGTCTTGGCGGCGGAAACGCTGTTATCACAAGCATCGAAATGCTTTAATCGAATACTGCGAAACCTCGTTTGTTGCAGGATTTCATTTTAGCATGGTAGATTATGTAATAGTTTCTGTGTCATTCCTGCGAAAGCAGGAATCCAGTAACACAAAATTTTTCTTGTATTTGCTGGATTCCCAATCAAGTTGGGAATGACAAAAGAATTATTTTTGCACGACTGACCTATTTTTTACTCAATATTTCGGTGCAGAATTATGGATGAGCCGAAGCGGAAAATGGATAAAACTCACAGACGAATGATTGTAATTGCAATTGTTCTCATTGTATTTTGCATTGTTGACAACGTTAACAGCCGATATGATAAGGTTCTGCGCGACAAACTCAGGCTGAAGTTCGCCAATATCGACAAAATGCTCGAATCCGTCGAAGATGCTGATGAATCGGGAATCAGCGAAATCGAAAACGCTGAAACAATCAAGAAAGTTACCGGTGTTTTGGCACTTCTGCTTGGTCTAATTTTTCTTGTTCTCTGGTCAAACCTTAGTTTATCGCATAAGTTTCTGTTCCTGTTTTTTGCGTCGATTTATCTCGTCGGTATGAAAATCATCGACTACGAATACCTTTACCAGATGCATCTAAATGGCGAAGGATTGACGATTGCGCGACATTTGATTGTCCGAATTTTCCCGGCATTTTTATTTCTGCTTCTGTTTATAACAGCTCAGCTCTACAAACCTATCCCGCAAGACGTGGATTAGGCTGTGTTTGAAAAACAAAAGTTGTCATTCCTGCGAAAGCAGGAATCCAGACAATTGCTTTAATATCGCGGATTCTGGATTCCCAATCAAGTTGGGAATGACACTAAAAACTCTTTTTCAAACACACCCAAATTAATTCAAATGGGGAAAGAATGATGCAAATATGTTATAAATAATCGTTGTTAAACCGTTTGGGAAAGGGGTTTATTATGAATTTGCGTTTACTTCTTTTAGTCTTTGTTTTATCCGTGTTGAATTTCTCATGCAGCATTAGTGATGAAACGTCGGAAGATGGCAAATTGCTGGTCTAAGGCAAGATAGTCGAACTGAAGATTTTGTATTCGCAGCTTTACGAGAACCACATTGAAATGTTCGAATCAGATACTGAAGATGTGTATGTTATTGACGAAATAAACTATAACATCGAAGAGTTAAAGGAATATTTAGCTAATTTGAATGAAGATGATTATAAATACGGAATCTTAATATGACTGTCTAAAGTTGTAAAAAAGGATACGTGCTATCCGATTGTCGAGAAATTCTGCGTTGATAATGATGTTGACTTTTTTTCGCAAGTAAACTGTAGTAAAGAGGTTCCGGCTGAGGAGGATTTTGCATCCTGGATTATTCAATCATCAAAAACAACATACCAGGCTGATTAGATATTAGTACAGTGTATCATTAATTAAAGAAAACAGTAGGACAGGCTTCATAGCCTGTCAATGTTGATGTGGGATGTCAGGCAAGATGTCAGACCTACATGGATTAATGATGCTGATAATGAGTTTTCCAGCTTCGTCAAACGGGTTCAGAATGCCGATTTTGTCCCATAGAATTTCATGCTGAGTTGCGAAATACTCGGCAAATTCCACAGAAAGCATCTTTTTAAGCTGAAGATACATGAAATCGGGTGTGCAAATGTGCTGAATAAGCTCTGGAAACACCGCTTTCTCAAGCACGAGGTTGGCAATTGAAATCGTCCGAATGCTGACAATCGCCCGCGCAATCCAGAAATTCAACGTGTTTGCGATATATCCGACCACCGAGGGCAGATTCAGAAGTGCTGCTTCAAGCGTCGCCGTGCCAGAACACACAAGCCCTGCATCACAAATACTCATCACGGTCAAAGCATCGACATCGTAGGTTTGAAAAGTATTTGTGCCGATTTTAACCGATGAATTCTCGTTTGAAACGCCGGTTCTTTGCGGAATTGCGATTTTCAGGTTAAAATCCACATTTTGCAGAAAAGGTGAGTAAATATCGAGGTTTCTATCAGGCGCAACCGCTAAAATTCCGGTAATCTGCGGAAATTCCTTCGCCAGCAT
>JAIOTL010000358.1 GCA_021106775.1 Planctomycetota bacterium
AGTTTTTTCTGTGAATTCATTCCAACTTCCCTTCTCCAATTCACTTAGTGCATCAAATCTGTTTTTTTCATTATCTGTCATATCTACTCCTTTTTTTCTATAGGGATGTTTTGAATTTCCCTTATTTTTTTTGTAGCAAGCTTGCTACTAAGACAAAACTACTTTGTAGTTCAACTGGGATTGCAAACAGCAAATTATCTCAACAGCAAGAGTTTACGAACTTGCTGAACAGAGTCAGATTTTAACCTGCAAAAGAACAATCCGCTACTAACTTTGTTACCGTGGTTATTGGTACTATTCCAGATTACTTCATGGTTCCCTGCTGTAAATATTGGATAGCTTCGAACGAATTGCCCTTTACAATTGAAAATCTCAAGCGTTGCTATATCCATCTCCTTAACGCTGAACTTGATTGTAGTAACCGGGTTAAATGGATTTGGGTATGCAGCATGCAGAAACGTTTTTACAGGAAATTCAGGAGAACTTTCTTTCTCTTCTTCCTTTTCAATTCGAATAGAAACAGGTCCGAAGAGTTGTGAACTTCCATTATATTCAGTACATTCCAGCCAATAGTAGTAAGTCTGTTCTATTTCGACATCTATGTCGGTATAAACATAACTGCTACCATTGGAATTGTTGCTTGCTGTTATCAAGGATGGATTTACTAAGATTCCACTGTCAAGACTTTCACAGATATTTCGGTAGATATTATATCCTAACAATCCGGATTCGGATTTTGTCTCCCAATTGAGTTGAGCGAAGTTTGCCGAAGTCTGGACAGCACAATATGATGACATTTCAACAGGAAGTGTTGGTTCAATAGTCAAAATGTGAATATCCTTGTTACCCGTTCTTTCAGAAATAAAAGCCACTTTCGTACCATCTGGTGAATAAGTAGGGTTATAATCATGAGCCACATTATTTGTCAGTTGCGTTAAATCGGTTCCATCAACATTAATTGAATAGATGTCACAATTATCATTCACATTTGATGTATATACAAGCTTAGATTCGTCTGGATGCCACATATCTTCCTGAAAGGCAGCTGTACCATCAATACTACGACTAAAGAATTGATCATCTGAATTGTTAACTAATGCTACTTGCCCGGAACCATCAGGATTCATAATGCTTATGTTTCTATCTGATGATGTACCTGATAAGAAAGCAATTTTAGCTCCATCCGGTGACCAGCCATATTCCAGATTATACGGCAGAGAACTTGCTAAGGCTACATCTCCAGTTCCTGTAATTGGATCAACACTATAAATTGTATGAGTTTCATACCAGTTACCAGCATTAGCATAAAGAACAACTGTGCCATCTGAAGACCATGCTACATCATCACAATGAGGAGCACCTGTAGAATTATCAAATAGAGTAACATATTGATCAGTTCCATCAGAATTGCATACGAAAGGGTCAAACCAGCCATTACCATGATGAGCCGCAAACGCAACTTTAGTACCATCTGGAGAAAAACACCCAAATTCTACAGTTCCCCTATTATTTTGCCCCCCAATGTGATGATCAATTCCGTTTGTAGAGGTGAATGTTATTTGGCTTGCAACAGATGTTTCACTGTGTATTTTCCATAATTCCCCGTCTCCAACATAAACAGGCGGATCCCCTGCTGTAAAGTTCCATTTTATAAAGAGAACATAATCACTATTCCAATCCAGATTATATGGAGTCGTATCATATTTTACCCCAATGTATAATTGCGAAAGATTTGTTCCGTCTGCATTGATTACCCACAACTCAGAAATTGAATCGTTATCACTGTCCGAAATAAAAGCAATTCTATTACCATCCGGCGACCATGTGGGATAATTCTCATTTTCAGGACTGGCAGTTAACTGTTGTACTGATTGAGCCTGAAGGGATAATCCGACAAATACAAGAAATGCAAAAATGCAACTCCTCAAAAATCTTCTTTCTTTCATTTTTTCATCCTCCCGATTTAATAGTTTTATCTTCTAATTTCTTACTGATTTACAAGTAAGATTTGCCTGATTATGATATTTTTTCACAAGAAGATTGAAACAACTTTTTTATAGCCTTACAATGTGATTTACCAATTCAATTCTATTAATGAAATTTTTGCTAACTTATCAATCATCAAACCCATATTTTTATTATCTTAATACTCCTTAATGGTGTCAACATTATTTTTTTTGTTTTTAACAAATTACAGCAAAAAATGCTCAAAATTCTGGAGATTTTTGCTATTTCAAAAAAAAAAATCAGTATTTCTGAAATTACCTGAAACTGTTGCAAAATTGCTTCGGATGAAATCTGATTTTTCAGGTTCGACTATCTAAGGAAGGGAATAATACCATACAAAAGGCTACACTTTTGAAGTAGGGGAAAAAGTAATGAACAGAATTATTCTAAATCTTTTTTATTCTTTTCTCAATATATTTTGAATTCATTAATCTTAGAATACCCATATAATCCATATTGAATTCAAGAGAATCACCAACTTTGTATTTGTTTGGATTATTTTTCAGATCAATAACAATCATATCTGAGCTGGCTCCAACAAATTCTATGCTTTTATCAGAGGACCATAAATGTGCTTGATCTACATCCAGTAAACCAAGATTGATAATAGCTCTGTAAGATTTTTCACCACTTCCATAACAACAATTATCCAGATATTTACTTTCAATATCAGTACCCAAATCGTGCGAAGGAACACTTGGTTTTTCAGTCAGTTCAATTATCTCAGCATACAATTTAAATATATCATGTTCCATGCCTTCAATCAACTTGCTATGGTAAACATCCGTTCCGAGAAACAGTGTTTCACCAACTCTGAAATGGTTTATTCCTTTTGGAAGAATATTCGATAAAATCAATGGTATTACAACTGAACTTCCTCCCGAAACATAAGGAATGTATCTTTCAAACTTTGCTTCAATAAGTTGCTCATACAGACTTAACTGAATAAGTTTATCAGTATTCGGGA
>JAIOTL010000051.1 GCA_021106775.1 Planctomycetota bacterium
AACCGATATCTAATTTTTAAACAATTCTGTTCCCACTACTGCAATGTTACATTAATTTTGATTAATAAACGGTAGGTCAGGCATCTTGCCTGACACTGACAGCATCTCTTTGACAGGCTAGGAAGCCTGTCCTACTTCTGTAACGCTGTACTAGGAAGCCTGTCCTACTTCTGTAACGCTGTACTAGGAAGCCTGTCCTACGCATTCTCTCATAACCGAACAATTCACCCATAAAACCGAGTCAAATTACGGAAATCGTTAAAGAGTCTGCATATTTACCCGATATGCTTCATAACGGATACATCGGAGGAATTAATGGGTGTGTTAAGCAGCATATTCGGGATGTTTACAACGAATCTGGGCATAGACCTGGGTACAGCCAATACTTTAGTTTGCACACTTCGAGAAGGTGTTGTGCTAATGGAGCCGTCGGTTGTGGCGATTAATCATAAAACAGGTGAGATTTTGCTTGACGGTGAAGCAGTTGGCGAAGTCGCTAAAAACATGCTTGGCAAAGGTCATCCCGACCTTGAGATAATTCGTCCCCTTGAGGAAGGGGTCATCAAACAGATTGATGCGACGCAAAAAATGCTTCGGTTTTTTATCAATCAGATACAAAAATTCAATTTCGGTATTGGTCCGCGCATTGTAATTTCTGTTCCGCTTGGAGTAACTGACCCGGAGATGCGAGCGGTCAAGAATTCAGCGGAAAAAGCAGGTGCAAGGGAAGTAATTATCGTTCCGCAGCCTTTCGCAGCGGCGTTAGGTGCAGGACTTCCGGTAAATCAGCCTGTTGGGAATTTGATTGTGGATATTGGTGGTGGAACAACAGATATTGCTGTGATTTCGCTAAACGGCATGGTTAAAGAAAAAACATTGCGAATCGCTGGCGACACCATGGACAAAGCGTTGCAGCATTATATCAAGGAAGAATTCCGACTGCTAATCGGCAAGCAGACCGCGGAATATATCAAGATTCTCATCGGTTCTGCATGGGAGCTTGATGAAGACTTGCAGTACACGGTTTCCGGCAGAGACCTCAGCTCGAACATGCCAAGGTCGATTGTGCTGACTTCCGAGTCGATTCGTCCTGCTTTCCAGAACATTCTTGATGAGATAATCGCGTCAATCATAGAAGTTGTGCGTGAAACACCTGCTGACCTTTCTGAAGACCTGATTGAAAAGGGTATAACGCTTGCAGGTGGCGGTGCACTTTTGCGCGGTCTTGACAAACTCATCGAACATTATGTCGGTTTACCCTGTAAAATTGCTGAGCATCCTCTGCTTTCAGTCGCGTTTGGGACGATGCATATTTTGTCGAACCCAGCAGCATATTTTGATATTGTCGCATCGGAATCCGCGGCAGCTTAGATTGTGATTAAAAACCCATTAATTGTCATTCCTGCGAAAGCAGACAGGTAAACCTGTTTTTTACTCACAGTGTTGACAATAGGACTCAAGAATAATTTGACCTATTGACAGTATTGTAAAATAAAAGCAGAAAGTCTGCCAGGAATCCAGATAATATGCTAAATATCGTCCTTTCTGGATTCCCAATCAAGTTGGGAATGACACAAAAGATATTTTTCTAACATAGCTTAAGGAAATTCAACGTTTAGTTCGAGACATTTGTTTGCAAGTGAGATGATTTCTTCCACATAAAGTTGCTCAGGTCGCAGAGTTCCGTCAATGTGAAGGTCTGCAAAAGCATCCGCGATAATTTCGGCATTTATTTTGTCTGTTCCCAATTTTACTGATTTTAATGCCCCTTTTCGTCTATGCATGAAAAGATAGTGCAGAAATTTCTTTGTGTACACATAATCGCTGGTTTTTCTTAGTAATTCGTGCGTCAATTCTGCAGAAATTATCATCGAATCTACCTTGGGTGGCGGAAAAAAAACACCCGGCTTAATGAGTCTGCCCCTTAAAAATTCTCCATGCAATGCGCACAAAACCGTCATGTAGCCAAAATCCTTCGTACCTGTTTCCGCTGATAATCTTTGTGCAACCTCCTTCTGCACCATAGCGAAGATTCCAGCGAATTTTGCACCAGTTTTCCCCTGCCATTCCATCACTGCATTTATCACCGTTGTCGCGATGTTGTACGGCAGATTTGCCACCAGTCTGAGTCGTGGTGTTTCAGACATTTTGGCGATTTTATCTTCAAGCGCATCAATCACTTTTTGCGAAAGCGAGTTCTTGTTCAACGCTTCGCCGTTAATGAGCGTCAAATTGCTAAAAGCACCGAGAAAATCACGTGCAAGCGTAAACATTATATCATCGATTTCTACCGATACGATTTGTGCTTTTGTGGATAAAAGACCTGCTGTCAATATGCCAAGCCCTGTCCCAACTTCCAATATAAGTTCATTATCCTGAATCTGCGCATCCCGCACAAGTGCATCACGAAGGTTGCGGTCGCATAAAAAGTGCTGCCCAAGGTGTTTAAGAGTGTTTCGTGACAACGGACCCATAACTCGAATGATTTCTGCGGGTGTAATTGGAACCAAATCTCTCGGGTCAGTCATATTTTTCCTAAGCTCTCAAGTAAAAACTGCATTCTACAATGTAAAATTGCATACAGTGAATGAAATTCTTAACAGGGAAAAATTTCCACAATAATGTTATAATCTTTGTGAATATTAGCGTATAAATTACAGAAATCGAAATCGGGTGAACCATGAAAATGAAAACTTCCATATTAATTGTTGTTCTTTTCGCTTTTCTTCTTTTATGCCCCATTAATGCTGAAACAACACTGCGGAAAATCACGGGCGAGGAAATAAAAGGTGAAATCATCAAGCTTGAGAACGGCGTAGTAAAAATCAGAACGAATAAAGGCGAGGTTTCGATACCGCTTGCCGAACTCGACAACAATTCAAAATACACAGTTCAAAAGCAATTCATCGGCATTAATCAGCCTGACGCGCATTTGAAACTTGCTGAATTCTGCATCGAAAAGCAGCTTTACCAAGAAGCGATTGTCGAAATAAAACTTGCTGGTGAATCTTCGGACAAATTACTCAAAAACGCTTATGAAATGCTTGTCAAAGCACGTTTGCTACATGCCGATAATCTACGGGTCAATGCCAAGAAAAAATATGCGGAGAAAAAATTCCTCGATGCCCTGAACCTTTATAAAACCTTGTACAGAGAGTATGCCGACGCAAAAGACAAAGAGGAAACCGAGAAAGAAATTAAGCGACTGCAAGCGATTATCGGCAGACCTGACGATGTTTTGCCCAAACAGGAACCGATGCCTTCCCTTCTGCTCAGAAATTTCGAAGGCAAAAAGCTCCCGAATAATGCAGACGATGACAATGTGGAATTACCGAATCGAGATAAAAACAGACTTGAGAAGGAAACAAAAAAATTCGATTATACCGTTAAATTAATTGATGAAGCCTGGAAATTGAAATCTCAGGCAGCATTAAAGAACGCTACCAACGAGTTTGTTCAGAAGAAAACTTTATATAAAAACGCTGAGAAGAAATTGAATGAAGCAATAATTTATCTTGACGAATTAATCCGTCTTCCGGAAAAATACAAATTCCTGCAAAAACTTGTTTATGATGCGAAAAAGACAAAATCAGGCGCAACTGACCGTATGATCGAAATTGCAAAGGACATGATGTATTTATACAGCAATCTCTCAAAGCCCGACCTGCAAATGGCACTTCGCTGGCTCAACAAAGTGCTGGCATATTCACCTTTCGACGAAGATGCGCGTCAATTGCGCAAAACAATTACAGAATCGATTTTGAAAGCAGCACGAAAATAGGTTATAACCACACATTAAATTATTCATATAATCAAAATATAATTTCAGGATGCGCACAT
>JAIOTL010000302.1 GCA_021106775.1 Planctomycetota bacterium
GAACAGAAGTACCGCCAATTTTCAATATATACTCGAAACCCAATGATGCTGAATGAATCATATCTTCAAAATCCTCAGGAATTTCCGCCCAATCAGGAACATTCATCATCGTCAATTTATAACCGCCGCTAACATGCAGAAATGGCGACAATTCATACGCCATGCTTAAGTTTCCCTGCAAAACTCCGGGTCCTGATAAATATGACGCATCGATTTTTCTGACATCATCGAATTCGTCAATTTCAGTATCGTTAAAACCGCTGATTAGCGCGTTCACAGAAACATTAAACCGGGGTATTAAAAAGAACTCTAAACCCAAATGCACAACAGGAATCGGCAAAAATGAAAGTCCACCGTCAGATGAAGTTTCACTTGTCACCAAGTTTTCAGAATCCCATTCTGCGAAAACGATTGTCGCACCAAGCCCGATTCCCACGTGAATGCTGTCAGTAATGGCGAAACCTGTGCCAAGTCCCAGCTCTTTGATTGAACTGCGTGCTTGTACTCGAAACTCGTCAGAATCAGTATCAGTTAAAATGCCTTCCCAGGTCATCGATGGTGAAGCTGTATTCAGCCAGAAGAGCCATTTCCCGTTATCCGATTCTCTTTCCGGTGCAATGACAATCCGAATATTTGCGAGCATTATTGAATCAAAATCTACCATTGTTTCTGAATCGTAATTGTAATACTTCGCAGGAGCAAAAGTTATGCTGAATTGCCCTCTCTCTCTGGCATTTCTTCCCATTGATGCAATATTATCGAGCATGGAAAGCGGGTCATCACACAAACTTTCCGCTCCACCACCCATAGCCAGCGACCTTGCACTTGTTTGGGTAACAAACTGAGCATTTGCTGTTGCACAAAAAAACGCCAATAAAACGGAAATCTGAAATACGTATAAAATCTTCATAAACGCCTGAAATGTATATTTGTTAATTAAGTAAATAACATTGATTAAAGGTAAATATTAATAAAGAAGTTCAATTTCAATCGGTGCAAGAACTGTCAAAATTTAACTAAAGTGCCAGTTTGAAAATGTGCGTACCGGTATAACCGTCAACTGCGTCCACAATGTTATCAATATCGGTGATAATGACATGTTCGCCGCCTTGTTCAAGAAATTGGATGGCTGCCTGAATTTTCGGTCGCATAGAACCTTCCTGGAATCTGTCCTCAGCAAGATATTTCCGAGCATTAATGAGGCTCAACTGGGTGATTTTCTTTTGTTCTGGAGTATTATAATTGAGATAAACAAACTCGACCCCGGTCATGATAATCAGGATTTCAGCACCGATTTTACGTGCAATCACTGCGCTTACAAGGTCTTTATCGACTACCCCGTCAATTCCTTCGATATTTCCATTCTCGTCGTAATAAACAGGCATTCCGCCGCCGCCGCCAGCGACAACAATGATGTTTTCATCCAGAAGCTTCTTGATTATATCCGTTTCGATGATGCTAATCGGAGTTGGGCTTGGTACAACTCTGCGCCAACCCCTGCCAGCATCTTCGACCAGTTTCATCCCCCGTTCTTTGAGATATTCAATCTGCTCATTATCGTGATAAAAAGGACCAATTGGTTTTGTGGGATTATCAAGCTGCGGATCGTCCTTATCAACAACCGTCTGTGTCAACACGCAGCAGACATCCTTTTCAATTTCCGCTTTGTTGAATGAATTCTTCAGAAGCTGCATAATCATATATCCCATTTCACCCTGTGTTTGCGCAACTGCAACTCCCATTGGTATCGAATATGCTTTTGCTTCGCTTGCTTCAACCCGAATAAGAACACTTCCAACCTGAGGACCGTTTCCGTGGGTGAGTACAAATTTATATCCGCGCCGTAAAATACTTATCATCTTCTTCATAGCTTCTCGGGTGTTTGCGAATTGCTCGTAAACCGTGCCGAATTCATTTTCTTTGATGAGCGCGTTCCCACCTATTGCGATTAATGCTGTTTTCATAATACACCGTGAATTAAACGAAACTTTCAATTTTATTAGTTTTCAAACAGTAAACAATTTAATTATCTCTGTAAAAACTTGGTTTTATGAGTTGTATTTCTGTGAATCTGCAAAACACAAGCTGTTGTATGACTGCAGTTCGTCCACAATTGTTGCTAAAACGATTTTATAGCAAATGAACTCCATTGTATTCTTATAATCTTTGCATAACGCCGCAAAACGCTAATTATCGCTAAATTGATGCCTTCATTTTACATCAAAAAAAGAACTCCGAATTATCGGAGTTCTTATTTTCTCATCTGTTTTATGTTTAGAACAGGATTCTAATGCCAAATTCAATTGCAGGCGCAACCACATTAAATGTTATCTCATCATCCTCATCTCCAGGTAGATACGTTTCGCCTTCGTATTCAAACTCACTCAAAGTTGCGAAAACAAACCGAACATCAAGCCGTGCGAAGATTTCGAAGCTGGGAGATATGAAATATCCTACACCAGCACAAACTTTTGCAGTAAATCCTGGTGCAAATACACTCGCATCGGTATCATCATCTGACATTGATGCGAAAAATCCACCAAAACCACCACCGAACTCGATATTCAGCTGTTTAATGTAAATCCTCTTCACCAACACAAGGTCAATAAATCCGAATGCAACTTCACCGAAAGCCAAATTCAAATCCAAACCTATCCACATCTCAGGTACTTCAATATCCCTGCCCATGTCGTAGAGAAATTGCAGTGTCAAGCTTGTTGCACCTTCTGTTTCCGGGAAATTAAACTCATTATGGTCATCATCAATGTATGTAAACTGTCCTTCATCGTTTGTAAAGCCCACAAGCAGGTTGTATCCGAATGAAATATCGAATTCATAACCCTGCATCGGGTTTTCTTTGAGCGACAAGCCGGCATAGATGTCGGATTCTTCACCCATGATAATTTGCAGAATACTCTGGTCTTGCATTGCTGTTGTAGCACCCTTACCAGCAGCTTTGTAACCGGAACCAAGATGTCGAATCTTAGTATATCCCATTTCTTTCTGATTGGAATCAATAACGAAGAAACCGTCGTCAACGCGCATACCCTCAGCTTTTCCAGGTCTTGCATAAACGTTCTGGTCAACTCTGCTTACGATTTTGGCAATGTAAATAAAGATTTTCTTGGTTTTCTTTTCAATGGCACCTGCGGATGGAGCGATATTGTTCCAAGTATTATTTCTGACCATGAGAATCCGATTCTGCTTTTCCGCTGGCTTTAACTCCTGCCATTGAGGTGATTCAACTAACGGCAGAATCTCATTTGATGCTGAACCGACGTCCCTGATAGTGTCATTCAACTTCTTCATTTGCGGAGGTAAATCTTCTTTCATCAGGAATTTCCAGAAATCAATCTTCCATTCGATTTTTCCGCGCCAGTATCTATGAATAACTTCAATTTCCTTGAATGTTCCGTCTGGCTGTTGTTTCTTGACTTTCTTGACGACCTTTTCAAGCTTCATCCTGAATTCTTTGATTGTTATCGACCACACGTATGCAGAATCTAGCACCTGCTCGAACATCTGCTTCTTGAGGATTGTCGCCCTTGCTTCGTCTTCGTAACCTTTACCGCGTTCCAGCACTCTTTCCATCACGATTTTGCGGAGGTTTGTATCGTAGAATTGATGAAGCTGATTCATAAACTGTGACTGGTCTTTGCTGGCATTGCTCATATCGAAAATATTGAATCTCTTGAGTTTAATTCCGGCATTTAGAGTGTTAATGAATTGTCTGTAATATTCCGGGAACTGCTGGATAGATGCAGCTTTGGGGTCAATGTTAACCTTCCAGAACGTCAATCCACGCTTTTCGGTTTCGAGAAATGAGCTTTCTCCGAGTTCTTCGCTTGCAGTAGGCTCTTTGACTTCAGGTGCCATTGGTTCTGTCGGAGTTTCATCCGCTGCGAATGCAAAAGCGGAAAGCGACAAAACCATTAAAAAAATAGCTGCGAACTTAAAATTAAGCATCCTTCTCCTCCATCAATATTTGAATTTATGAAAATGTGCAATTTTCTATTTATACCAAAAAAATCCGAGAAAGTAACACCACCTCTCGGATTTTTTCTTCACAATGTGTTTTATACAATTACTTACGATGGGCTGATAAAATCGAAAATCTCTTTCGCGATGAACTCAGCCGCTTTGCCGATGCTTGCGTTCAACGCCGATTTAGGATTTTTGAGCATTCCCTTTGTTTTCTCGAAATAGCTGTGTTTTCCGGAATCCATCGAATGAACAATATCTCCGCTATCGACATCAATCATCTGGACGAAGAAATTGGTTTTTGCGACGTAAACCGTTTTACCTGCAATTTCAGTAACCTCAACGATTTCAGATTCCAATCTCGCAAGAATGATAATTTGAGTATCAGGTGCCGCTTCCTTGAGTTTATCAATTCCCCAATTCGACACTTCGTC
>JAIOTL010000104.1 GCA_021106775.1 Planctomycetota bacterium
TCTGCGAGAATGACATTTGCGAAGATTGGTCCAGGTAGAAACTTGAAAGTACGGTCGCCAGTTGCTTTATCTTCCTGAATTCCCTCGGTTCCGGTGATGTCCGAGGGCATAAGGTCAGGCGTACACTGAATTCTATTTAATTTCAGGTCGATAATTTCTGCAAGTGTACGAATCATAAGCGTTTTCGCAATACCTGGTACACCAATCAAAAGAGCATGTCCGCGAGAGAAAATCGAAATCAAAATCTGGTCAATCACCTCGTCCTGACCGACAATTGCAAGGTGCATCTGCTCCTTAATATTGGCATACGCTTGCCTTAGGTTCTCAACTGCTGTTAGGTCTTCATTTTTCATCTTCTTAGGTGCTTTATCTGCCATAATTCACTCCGAATGTGATTAAATTTCAATGCATTATACGGAAATTGTTTTGATTATGTGAAATAAATTATTTGCGTATTCAAATATTTCATCAATTCTTGTTCAACTCGATGAGTTATAATAATGTGTCCCATAACTAGTTTATGTTTGAAAAATCAAAAATTGTCATTCCTGTAAAAGCAGGAATCCTGCGAATATTCAGAATATCGTAGATTATAGATAATTAAAGGACTTTGTCAGCTCAATCAAGTTGAGAATGACAAAACATCAAAATTTACGATACACTGTACTTGTTTGTGAGGACGGACTAAGGATTTGTATGCTTGCTATATTGATGATGCCTGGAAGACTTTTATACAGCATGATGGCGAGGCTGGGTTCTCGTTATTACTTTGCTGTTGCGTTCGCGCTGCACATAGTCATATTATCAGCAGTTTATTGGATTGTTATTGCGAAACCAATGATTGAAAAGGAGCAAATCCTTCGTTTTTCTATTACAACAGGTCTTGAGGAGTTTTTGTCTGACAAAGATGATGATGCTCTTGAAGGCGGCAAAAATGCATTCCCAGACTTATCCGAATTCACACCAGGCAAGGAAAAAGAAAAAAAGGCTGAGAAAGCAAAGGAAAAAGCAATGACATCTCCGAAGGTTGCGAATGTTCGCAATAAAGGCACGTCTGGTCGGGCAACTGTTTCACCCATAGAATCACGTGCGCTTGGGAATCTACTTGACGGCAATGCTCAGACTTCGGGACAGGATAATGCGGGTGGTGGAGACATTCCCGCGGGTTATGGGGTGCGGGGGAAAGGCAAGAAAGGTCAGGGTTTGGCGACGTATGGCGGAGGGAAAAAGACCGAGGATGCTGTTGCTCTCGGACTGCTATGGCTCCGCAATCATCTGCGTCTAAGTGAATACAAGGACAAAACCGGGAAAATTATTCAAATAGGCTGGTGGGACCCTTCAAGTTTCCACAAAGACGCGCGAAACATGGGCGCAAGACCTGACCAGAGCAACATGGGCAACAATTCAACGAGTGCGACTCGTGATTACATGGTCGGCGTAACGTCGGTGGCTCTATTGGCGTTTCTGGGCGCAGGAAACACGACGACTCAGGGGGAATACACTGATGTGGTAAATCGGGTAATCAATTATCTGTTGAAAGAGCAGAAAGATGGTAGGTTCGGCGGGGCGAACAATTATAATCACTTCTTTGCGACAGAGGCACTGGCGGAAGCCTTGATTCTCTGCAAGGAGGAGCGTTTAACGGAGTTATTGAAGGTAGCAGTAAAAGCTGCTGTGAAAAATATTGTTGAGACGCAGAATCTGGCAGGTGGCTGGGATTATCGCAACAACAAATTTACTCAGCGAAATGATTCCTCGTTGACTTCGCTGGCTCTTATTGCGCTGAAATCCTCCGAATACGCAGGAATTGACGTACCACGCAGCACATACCTTAAGATTATTCATCATTACAATAGACTCACAGATGTTGACGGTTACTTGTTTTACGGTGATGTAAACAATAGGGAGGATAAGCGCAAAGGTGCTGGGATGCTCGCCACAAGCATTTTCTGTCGGCTCATGCTCGGGCAGGACAGGGAGAACAGCACGATTCGAAAGCAGGTTGAACTTCTGAAGCTGTATCTGCCTGACCAGAGCAAAATCGATACGCTGGATAATTCTTATTACGCTTGGTTCATGGGAACTCTCGGATGCTTCTTTTATGGTGGGGATACCTGGTCGCAATGGAACGCAGCCGCAAAGCCGGCACTTCTGAGCGTACAGGAGCTTACAGGGCATCGTGTCGGGTCGTTCAAGACTGCTGGGATGTGGTGCTGGGCAGGCGGGCGCATATATTCCACTGCGATAAACGTTCTGAGTTTGGAGATTTATTATCGGTATATTCCCGGATTTTTCCTCAAAGACAGCAAAAAGCTTGCGAAATTCTGGGAGGATGAAGAGCTTTTGCTAAATGCTCTTGCAGACGGTGAAAAAATGCGCCAATTGCCGTTTCCGCACAGGTAACTATTTTGCCACGAAGATACATTTAGAAATTGTCATTCTGAGGGAGGAGAACGACTGATGCGGACAAAGTCCTTTAATTATCCAGGATAGTCAAATGCAGATAAGGTAAATGAACATTAATACGTATAAACCATCCAAAACGTCATTGCGAGGGAGTGTAACGACCGTCGCAATCTCAGGATTTCAATTGATGATTCGCAAACACAAAACCTGTCAAGCATCTGCAACTCGCCAAAGTCCCCGAGATTACTACGCTTCGCTCGTAATGATAGCGTTTCTACATTTTGCAGACATCATCAATTCGTTGCATTTCCACGTTTTGTGTAGCACTAGCCTGGATTCTTCACTTCACTTCGTTCGTTCAGAATGACACTGAGAAACGCGACTGAATCAGGTAAATGTGCTTGACATACAGGCGTTTGCTGGTACACTCGCAGAATCATACTACCCGGTAGTGTAATCGGTAACACTAGAGTTTTTGGTACTCTCATTTCTGGTTCGAGTCCAGGCCGGGTAGCCATTTTTTCATCTCTAACACACCTAAACAACATTTGCATTACATTTTGTCTAATAAAATGCGATTCTACTGAACTAAATGTAGATAATTTCGTTTTCACACCTGTGTGAAGTTGATTTTCCTAAGTTATTCAAGCTTTTATTGAAGTTCGTTTGCGGGGCGTGATATGAAAAACCTGTTGAGATATTTTGTTTTGGTGAGTCTGTTCTTATTTGTTTCATGCGGAACAATGGAAAACCCAGAAATTAGAGAATCCAAAGATGACGAAGAGAAAGCTTATAAAAATGTAATAAACGGTTCATCACAGGATTGTGAAACATACTTGAAAAAATATCCAAAAGGAAAACATACAGATAAGATAAAAACGAGATTTTTGAGTTTGCCGATTCAAACACTCAAGGAATATTGTAATTTTGTTAAATCTGTGAGTTTCTCTCCTGATGGTAGGATTCTTGCTTCGGGTTCATGCGAAGATACAATCAAGCTTTGGAATGTAAGCAAATTGCCTACTGTAAAAGCACTTCACACAATTAAGGGACATACTTGGGGTGTTAATTCTATAAGTTTTTCTCCGGATGGAAAGTTACTTGCTTCTGGGTCTGTAAAACGACTAAGCGAGTATGAAGATAGACCTTGGGTTTGGGAAGGAGAAATCAAGCTCTGGAATTTAAGAGATTTAGATAATGTGAAGGAAATATGTGTTCTATGTGGACATAAAAAAGCAGTTCAATCAGTTTGTTTTTCACCTGATGGAAAACTTCTTGCTTCATGCTCACAGGAAACAATCATATTATGGGACCTAATTGACGTTCACAACGTGAAAAAAGTATGTGTATTAAGTGAATCAGAAAATAGTGCTAATTCAGTTTGTTTTTCACCTGATGGAAAAACTCTCGCCTCAAGTTCTGCAAGTGGAATCAAGCTTTGGGATATAAATGATATGAATAATTTAAAAGAACCACGCAGATTTTGTGTCAATAATTTGTTTAGGTGTGTGTGTTTCTCACCTGACGGGAAGATTCTCGCTTCAGGTTCATATAGAGGAATCCATCTATGGGACATTAGCGATATAAATGAAGTAAAAGTTCCTTTCACACTTGATCAAAATAGAGATGTTTATAGTGCTGTTTATTCTGTGAGTTTCTCGCCTGATGGAAAAATCCTCGCCTCTGCTTCAGGTAGAAATACGGGTAAGGAAGATAATGATGGAGATACAATTTACGAAGGTGAAATCAAATTCTGGGATGTAAGCGATATACGCAGTGTGAAAGAACTCCGCACACTAAAGGGTCATAGTAGTTGTGTAGTATCGGTGTGTTTTTCGCCTGATGGGAAGATTCTTGCCTCAGGTTCATGGGATAAAACAATCAAGCTTTGGGCAATGGATAAGTATCTTGACGAGGTTTTGAACAGCAAAGATAAATCAGAATGATAATGCAGACAGCATGTAATTCTTACGATAA
>JAIOTL010000275.1 GCA_021106775.1 Planctomycetota bacterium
GTCGAAAGCCTTGAATCAATCATAAAGAATTCAGATGGATGTGCCATCATTTAATAAATTTTCAAAAAAGGGAGCAATTATGCTCCCTTGAATTTTGATCGTGATTGGTTCGTCATTACAATAATACAGTAAATTTCCTGTCCAACTGATTAATTATTCTTTGTAAACCTATTAAGGTAAAAATGCTGATGAGTATGCAATAACTTTGTTGTGTGACGGTGTTTGTGCACCTTGAGCAACATAGATTATCTTTTTTTGCTGATCAATATCAAAACCTCTGAAATATCCGTCGGAGTCAGGTGGATTTTCAATATGCTTCAGACTGATTGAGTTTCCATCGTCATTGAATATATATAGACCATCACTTTTTGACACTAAAATGTAATTCCCAATTTTTATAATATCTTGCATGTGATTTCTAAACCAAGAAATTGAATTGACTATCACTGGTGTATTAATGTTTGATATATCTATTTTGTGAAATTTGTCAATGGAACCAATATATGCATAGTTTCCATCAACAGTAATAGTATGTACATAATTTCCCAAACCATTTAGAGAGCTAACTTGAATAGGATTATCAGGTGTAGAGATGTCAAAAATTTTCAGACCAGGTGCCCCACTATTATAACTCCAAACAGTATATAGATAGTTTCCGGATATGGCAAATCTATCTCCTGGGCTTCGCATTCCAGCAATTGTCTTGACTACACGAATATTATTCGGATTAGACCAGTTAATAACTCGCAACTCACCTGATGATCCCCAACCTGAAGCTAAGTAATAATAATCAGAATTTAAAACAGTTGAAGCATGTGCAGCTCGATTACCGAAATTAATTGAATCTGAAATTGACATCACACTTGGATTTTGTTTATTTACAACATATGTGGAATATCTATCACAACCGATTACAAGATAGTTTCCATGATTTTGAATACAAAGAGGAAGTGAAGAGACTGTTCTCCCAAGTGTCAATGCTGAAATCTGTGAAACATTATTCACGTTTGAAACATCTAAAGCAGAAATACTGCTTGTTGCATCATCGGTAGCTCTTCGACCAACATAAACAACATCATTTTCATAAACAACGTCCCCCAAAGAACCAATACCGCTTGTATATATGTGTTCACCAAGAATTGAGATATCCAAAGGTGCAGGTTGAGAAACTTTATATATGCAATTATTTGAAGCAACTAGAAATTCCTGACCGTTAAAAGCTAGTTGATAAGATCCTCCCGGCAAATCGTTTATATTGTAAGTTGCGGTTAAATTAACATCAGAAGCACCCAGTGTTAGTTTGTAAAGCTCATTATTTGATCCCAATCCCCAAAGCTGCATATTTGCCCAGCAAATTCCCGTTAAGTCAGGTACTCCAGATCTGTCATACGTTTTTACTACTCTCAATGTTGATGGATCAATCTTATGAAGTTCGTTTTCGCTTGAATTCGAAATTGCCCATAAATATGATTGTCCATATGTCAACGTTCTTGGCCCATTTGCAAGTCCTGATGCTCCCTGTGACATAGTGTTAATCGTGGACGTAATTGTATTGCTATGCTCCATAAGAACATCACGAAACTGATCAAATGAGTAAAGTTGTCTTATCCCTTTTGATGCAAGACCATTAACGTATCTGTTTATACTAGTTATTGTATATGATTCAGAAACAGCTCCATTGTTATTAAGTTTGTGTATATGACTTGGTCCTCTTCCACCTGAAGCTGTTGTTGCAACCCAAACATGTTGATCGTCAAAGGCAATTCCAGCAATGTTGTCACTATCAATATTACTAGCCCATAATGTCGCATTTCCAGAAAGCCATTCTACGATTTTGTCAAGCACGCCGTTGGTTTCAGCATCTTTATGAAGTTCTGAATGTCCAGAATCTAGTGCTTCAAAATTACCTTTTAATTCAAGAGGTATATTGAGTCCCTGGGCACTCCTTTCGTCTGGTACAATGGCATCGTCTTCAGACCATATTACGTAACATGGACCATTTGGCTCATCATTGTTAATCTCGCGTAATAACTGACTGCCAGGAATTAAATCACATAAGGCTGGAAATTTATTATATACATTTTGATCTATCATATGTTCTTTATCTTCATCTGATAATTGAAAAGCAGTTCTAATATCTAACCACCAATCAGCAACAGTTGTACCTTGGTGAGGTGTTCCTAAGGTTATGATTTTTTCAATGTAGTTAGCGAGTCCTAAATTTTCATAAACATACCTAGCAACAAGTCCACCCATACTGTGAGCAATAATATTAGTTTTAAATCCTGGTTGTGCATAATCATTTAAGAATTCACATAGAATTTCAGCATTGTGTATAACTGATTCATCACCTTCGTATTCGTAATATCTAATTGTATAGCCATTCATATTAGATTTTAATGCATCACCAAAATTTTTTATTTTTCTTGGTTTTGAATTCCAGCCATGTAACAAAAGAATATTTTTTGTTTGGGTTTGATTCCAAAAACAGTCAGACCCATATATTTCTTCCATATTTTCATCCAATATACTACATTCACCTTTTACTACCTCTTTATATAGTGGGTCTGTAGTTTGATAAAACCTAGCACATGAGAAATGTGTTATATTAACTGTAGCTATGTTTGATGAATTATTTAAGTATATCGGAGTCAGACTTTCTGAGTACTGTGTTTCAACACAGTTATTTCTTGGTTCAGAGAGGTGCCAAACTTGAATTTCTGATTCAACCACATTCATGTCAGTTATCCAGGATTCGCGATAACCGATTGTTAGTTGAACAGGGATATTGAATGTCAATCCAGGAGGGTCTAAATAATATACGACTGCATAATCATCCCAAACCTTATCTGAATTGCGTGCTGTAACTGTGACAGTTACTTCAGAATCTACAGCTCCAGGAGGAATAACAAGAAAACCACCTGGTAAATCGCCCACGTTTGACCAGCTTAGCGTTCCACCCAGCCCAGGAGTAATTAACTTACTTGCTGAGAACAAGAATGTTCTTCCTGTTACTGTGAATGTGTACGGATTTTCGGTTTTGTCGTCGTTTGCAATTGAAATGCTTGCGTTTTTAACACCTTCCGATGTCGGACTGAACATAATTGTAAAAGTTGTCGAATAACTTGGTCCAATGGGAGTTGTTGTTGAAGATTGATTTATTGTGAACATAGCAGCATCAATACCAGAAATATCAACCAAGTTCGGTGAACCTGTAAGATTCAGGTTTGATGTACCAATATTTTGAATTGTGAAAGTTTCTTCCGAGCTTGAATCACCTACTGGAATGTATCCAAAATCATATGTCCCTGTACTGCAGTAAATATTGTTATAAGATGAATCCTGAAGGTTAATTTCTGGCATTCCCCAGCCGAAGGAAACATGCCCGATACCTTTGAATTCAGGAGCATATAAACCTTCATCACCGTAAGAACCGTCATCATAAAAATAAACACAGTACCAGGTACTCGCCTTTACAACTAAAACATTTAATGGTGATGTAGACGACCAGTTGAATTTAATTACATCTCCTCGGACATAATCCGTGGTTGTGATTGTAATTGAATTTCCGGATTCCTGGTATGTCCCGTCAGTATTGCGATTCCATCGGTCGATTTTGTAACCATAATCATAATCACCAACCTGATTAACTTCATAGAATCCGTTTCCAGTTTTAATTTTCCCAGGTTCTTCAATTCTGCTCTTTTCATAAAGGATGGGAACAACACCAAGATCAGTTGGAGTTACGGGTTGAGTCGGGGAATGAGGATTAGCTTGAGTGAATCCACCAAATCCTAAAACAATAGTTAAAGTTAATAACACAGCAAATCTTTGTTTCATTTTCTTCCTCCAAAAATTTTCAATTATTTCTATATCAGTTCAGACAAAGGTTAATGGTGAATTTAGTAAATTATTATCAACTCATAAAACATAACCATCA
>JAIOTL010000449.1 GCA_021106775.1 Planctomycetota bacterium
ATTCCCGTTTTCACGGGAATGACAACCCTTCGAAACTTGCTTGACAGTGTACTACCTATTCAGTATTAAATTAATCTGAAGTATGAAAGTGACTAATCGATGGACTTCCTTAGATTGCTTCGTCAGTCGCTTACGCTCCCTCCTCGCAATGACACGATTGGAGCTTTCTTTGCGAAAGATTGGAAGTTTTAGAGAAACAGTATCACTGAATCCGGTCAAGGCTTTTATTTGCATCTATAATTCGTAGAATGTGCTAAAAAAAATGGAGAATGGGATGCAGCTTGATGAATGGCAAAAACTTATTGAACGGATTTACCTTGAAAAGGACAAAAAACGCGGGCTCGCCTGGAGCTATGCCTGGCTTGTTGAGGAGGTCGGCGAACTTGGTGCGGAACTTCGGAAACTTGACCTAAACGAGGAAAACGAAAAAATTAATTCCGAACATTTACACGAAGAATTCGCAGATTGTCTAGCATGGTTGTCAACCCTTGCATCCATGGCAGGAATTCGTCTTGAGGATGTGAAAAAACGATACGAAAATGGTTGCCCTTATTGTCAACAAATCCCATGTGCATGTAAGTAATTAAAACCAATTGTGTGCAAACAATTTCAGTTTTTTGAAGTACAATAAATATTGCTGAATCAATAAATCTATTGAATTATTCCATTTGACAATAATATCTACATAATAATATCTGCAGTTGAGAAATCTAGCTTTGCCCCCCAAAAAAGCAAAATATCAACTCGTTTTGATGTAATTTTACATCAATTTATTTTGATTTCTTAGATTTAGCCGATATTATTAATTTGGAATATAAATAAAAGCAATCTTTTTTAGCTTTGCTTTGCAGGAGTATCAATGAACAGTCGAGAATTTGCCCATTTATTGCTTAATGAACACAAAATGTTTTCTCGAAATGAAATTATCGAAGAAGAATTAAGATTAGCGACAGTATATCTTGAACAACTTTTGATGCTTCATAAGTTCATCGATTTCCTAAAAGACCAAAACAACATCGATAAAAACCTCAAGAAAATTCAAATATATAATTTCACACGCATCATCGAGGGCTTTGTTACCGCTAACCACATGCTTGACGCACGGTATTACAATTCGGCATTAACGGAACTTCGCAATAATTATGAAACTCTGAATATAATCAAACTTATTACTGTTAAGCCAAATTACCTGAAATTATACCTTTCACAAGATTCATCAAAGATTCTGAACGAATTTCAGCCAATGAACGTAAGAAAGGAAATTGGTAAGCAACCTTATGATGTTCTTCACAATTTCTTGATATCGTATTACACGCATCCTTTCTATACCGGCAATGAGTTTCTTTTGTCAGTTGATATTAAGTCCGAAGGTGACCAAGGCATGGCAACAAGAATTTTTCATCCTACGCTTGATATTGTCGTGGCGTTGCTGATTCTTGTATCTTACACTCATATGTATTATCAAGCGTCAACGGGTTTCGGCGGAGATTCGCTGATTCCATCCGACAAAGACAATATCGTTATGATGTTTTCCAATGTCGAGCGATTCATGAAGAAATACTACGAGCAGGTCAAAGACCATAGATTCTTCTCAACAGTTATTGATGATTTCTTTATGTCGTTTACAAACATTATGCAGACTACAAAAATGCGTAAAATTGATAAAATCGATATCGAGAATCTGAAGAAGACGGTAAAAGATATGCCGCGAAATAAAGCTGGATCAATGTATGAAATTTATGAACCTGAGGTTGTTGAAGACGAAGATAACGACCGCATCCGATAGCAAGTTTTGCATAAAGTCAGCCGTTTAATTGTGTTTCCAAGTATTTTATTGAGTTAACTCCGTGTGGATAAACCCGCATTTTCTTTCGTCCATAAGTATTGACATCGTAAATCTGGAAGGCTGTGTGCTTTGTTTATAATTCCACAATTAACGTCCGTGGTACAATCTTTCCGCCAGAATATCGGGCATACCTGCATCCAGAATCTTTTGAGCAGCTTTTTCAACATCATATTCAAGTCTGTGAATTTGCACTTTATCTTCCTCATCATCATAAATCGCAAACGCAGCCTTAGGATTCTCATCGCGTGGTTGACCGACGGAACCAACGTTTATCAGAACCTTCTCAAAACCCTTCATGTCAATTTCCTGCTGCATTGAGTAGGAAACTGCAGGTCCTGAGAAAAAAGTAATTGGAACATGCGAATGTCCGAGGAAGCAGACGCGTGTTTTCAGAGTTTCAAGCGAAAGATGCGCATCATAGCTCGTTTGAATATAATCGAACATGTCAGGAAAATTCAGACTGCCATGAACAAGTGTAATATTATCATTGTAAATGTTGACAAGTTTTATCGAATTCAACCACTCTATCCATTGTTTGCCTACCGCTTCACGTGTCCAGAGTACCGCTTGTTTCGCATATGAATTGAAAAATTCAACATCAAGCTTACCAGCAACCGCATGGTCATGGTTACCTGCAACCAGGGGAACGTCCAATTCGTTGATAATTTCGATACATTCCTTAGGATTCGCGCCATAGCCAACAACATCACCAACAGACAGAAACTGCTTTGCACCCTGTCCCTCAGCGAATTCAATCACTGTTTGCAATGCTTCTAGGTTTGCGTGAATATCTCCAAGTACAGCGTATTTCACGGAATCTCACTCCTTAGTTAAAATCTCTGCGATTCAAGATCCATATTCCCGGAAGTAGAAAAATTATTGTGTACAAAACACCAGCCAACGTTCCCGCAATAATATATGAAAATGGAACCACATTCTGTCCCCAGTAGAAACCGGTTATATCAAATATTTGAAAATCAGGCAAAATATTTACTAAAGTTGAAACAATATAAACATCATTAAACATATAATCAAGCCAATCGTTGAGATGTCCTACAAAGAAAAGAAATATGCCCATGATTGAATTGCCAACAACTGGCAGAAACACAGAACCTGTGATTAATGCGGAAGTTAAAATGAGATTCTGCAGTAACAGCATGTAAGCTGATTGAAAGATAAACGGTGCTTCAACGTTAAGAATACCCCAAAAACCTGCATTCTGATAAAGATATGAACCGTTGACACCCTGAATGCTGTGCCAGAAATAAAACGAAATGATTAATGAAATCGAAATAAGCAGATGAAACAGAAAAATCGTGAGCGATACACCGAAAAATTTACCTAGAATAAGACTGGTTCGTGATATCGGCTTTGACATCAGCACTAAAACTGTTTTGTTTTCAATCTCTGCGCTTATTGCCTTCAAAGCTCCGAAGATGGCGATAATCAAACCACCAAGCTCAAATGTTGACACACCAAGAGAAAATAACAGATTTTTTTCCTCACCAATTGCGAATACGGTTAAGGTTGGAAGAGCCAGCGTAATCAGTATGCCAGCGATGAAAATTATCCAGATGCTCGGTTGCCTCCGAATTTCTTTGAATGTTGAGAAAACAATGGCGAAAAATGCTCTGTGCATACTGCAACCACAATAATGTTAAATATAAAACATATTATTTGTACAGAATTTGCGCGTTTTGTATACAAAAAAATCCTCCGAACTGTATGCACGAAGGATGTTTTCATTTTTATGATGGTTTGTTAATCTGTTTTTTCCTTGGTTTCTTCCTTTGGTTTAACCGGAAATTCAGCATCAGGTACTTCATCTTTTACATCCATGCCACGAACATATTTATTAATCCAATATATCATGTAATCGTTTACATCAGGAGAGAAGCTGTGATTTGATGCAACAAGTTTCAGTGTGCAGTCCACTCCAGCATCTTTGAGAAGCTTTGTCGGAATAATTGATGCTTCAGGTTTTACTCTGTTGTCCTCGTTACCGTGAAGGAGGAAAACTTTAACCTTATTCTCAATGACTTTCTTGTAATATTCTTCGGTTTGGAATTTTTCATCGAGCCATCCTGCATAAGCTACATATGCTTCAATACGTTCAGGACGCATGAAACCGCAAGTGTTTGCAAGACCTGCACCCTGGCTGTGTCCAAAGATGAAAACTTTCTCACCTTTAACACGGTATTGTTTTTTCGCATCGTCAACGCAAGCAAAAACCCAGTTTACCGCCTGTTCCATCATTCCAGCCCAGTATTTTTCTTCAACTTCCTCTCCGTCGTAATATGCTGAGTAACCTGCCTTTTTTGCACCAAGAAAGATAGATGTGGCAGCATAAGGATAACGAGGAGCAATGTAAATCACATCATCTCTGCCCCATTTGTCCGAAAGTCTGCCATGACCAAGTTCAGTTGAACCCCAGCCATGCAGAATTACAACAAGCGGATATTTTTTCTCGGATTTCTCATAATCAGGCGGAAGCATCGCGATGTATGTCCCCATGCGTTTTAGCTCTATATATCTGCGTATGTAACCTTCAGGTCCGTCAACTTTTGCAACATTCAGCTTGCAGCGTTCTACTGCTGCCTTGAACCGTTCATGCTCCCAGATAATTTTCAGGTCCTCATCACTCATTGCATGCAAACCATCGCTCCACCCGCTGTCAACGGAAGTTTCAAACGCATCAAGAGCATCTTCAGCATTGCCTGCAAGCCCGTAACTGCATGCAAGATTGTACCACGAGCTTGTGTCCCTTGGGTCTGCTTCAACCCAACGTTTTAGATAATAAATTGAATTCACCCAGTCCTGCTTAGCATAATACATCATACCAAGGTCTTTCCACGAAGGTGATAATTCGCGAGGTTTGTACTCGCCTTTGGTTTTTTCCCCTGCTTTTTCTCCTGTTTTTTCTCCATCCTGTGCAATCGCAATGATAGCGAAGGAAACAAGCATCAAAATCAACAGAGAATGACGAAATTTCATAATAACTCCTGAGAAAATGACAAAAAAATATCAGAAAATATAAATCATATAATAATTAAACTGTGAAATCGTAAACAGCGAAAAGTATTATTTTACTTTCAAAAAATATTATTATTTGTCGTTTTGCTGAATTATAATTTCATCAAGAGATAACCGCAAAAGTTTGCTTCAAACAAACATTTAATGTATGAGTATTAATTACAGAAATTTTATCTGGAGGAAAGAATGAAAAAGTTCCTGATTTTTTTGCAGGTTTTAGCACTTATCGTTTTGGCAATGCCTGCAACAGCACAGGCTCAGACGGACATGGACCTTGATAAACTCATGAAAGAGTTGAAAAAAGAGGTCGATGAACAGCTTGATAAAATCAAAAAACATATCAAGGAATCTTTGCAGAAACTGCTGGAAAAATATCTCAAAGAAGGCAAGGAAACTAAACCCGAGCCTGAGAAAAAGGTTGATTATTGGATTGGATTCAGTGCTGCGGACACAAAAGATAAATCAGGCATCTTGGTTACGTTGGTTACACCGAAAAGTCCAGCAGACTTGGCTGGTATTAAAGTCGGCGACAAAATTACATCTTTCGGCAAGCATATCATCCGCGACCTTGTTGGATTCAAGAAAATTCTGCCTGGATTCAAGGCGGGAATGCGCATCGGAATAGGCATCAAGCGCGGTGAACAGAATATCATCGCAACGATAACTCTGGCAAAAAAGCCTACTGCTGAGGAAAAACCCAAAGGCAAACCTTTCCTGGGAGTGAGTATTCAACAAACTCCACGTGGTTTGATGATTGCTCAGATTGTTCCCAACGGTCCCGCAAACAAAGCAGGGATTCAAGTTGGCGATATGATTTTCGCACTTGGTGAAATTGAAGTGAAAACTCTCGCTGAACTTCAAGCAGCGTTAGCAAAATTCAATGTCGGACAGACAATTACCGTTGTCATTGTCCGCAATAACAAGAAATTCGAGCACAAACTCACCCTCAGCAAAGCACCAACTCAAACCCAACCCGAAAAACCGGTCGAACCTGAAGCAACGGGTAAACCATATTTGGGTGTGAAGGTTAATGAAGAAAATGGCAAAGTTTTGATTACTGAGGTTGTCAAAGGTGGACCTGCAGAAGCTGCCGGTGCAAAGGTTGGTGACCAAATTTTCGCTCTTGGAAGAAGTTTGATAACAAGTACAAATGGCTTAGTATCTGCAATTAGTAAGTACAAAGTTGGTCAAACCGTAGCACTGATTGTAGTCAGAGACAGCAAGCGTTATATGCTTAGATTGAAACTGCAGGCAATGCCAGGTGAGACCGTTCCCGAAAAAGTTGAACCTGAAAAACCCAAGGGCAAACCTTTCCTCGGTTTCAGTGCCATGGAAAAGGAAGACGGCGTATATATTTCAAAGCTTGTCGAGAATTCACCTGCTGCCAAGGCTGGATTCATGGTCAACGACAGACTTTATTATTTCGGTGAAATCAAGGTTAAAACGATTGAAGACATCAAAAAAGCTCTTACATCAAGATATTATGTCGGTCAGGAAGTCGGATGCGTGGTTTTCCGAGGTGAAGAACGTATAGTTCTTGAGCTGGCATTAATGACCAGAGAAAATTGGGAAGCACAGAACAAACCTGAACCGAAGAAAACAAACATCTGGCTGGGTTTCAGCGTAACTGACACCGAAGATAAAACAGGTATTGTTATCACAAAAGTTGCTAAGAATGGACCTGCGGACAGAATCGGCTTAATGACGGATGACAAAATCGTGTCATTCAACATGAAAAAAATCACAAGCAGGGATGAATTACATGGTGCATTATCCGGCATGAAACTCGGTGCTAGAGTACCAATCGCGTTTTTTCGCGGTAAAATCAGCCATGTAACATATATGATGACAATCACCAAGGAGCAGGGAGAAAAGCTTGTGCCGATAACCCGCAGAAGAGCATGGATTGGCATAAGTCTTGATACTACTCATCAAGATGCGGGTATCAAAGTTAATATCGAGGAAAATAGTGCTGCTCATCAGATTGGACTTCATGTTGATGACATAATCATGTCAATTAACGGTGTAACGATTAAAGACAGAATGCACTTTGCAGCAATCTGGAAATCAATTGAGCCTGGCAGCATCATTAAACTTGAGGTTTTGCGCGGTGATGCAGAAATGAAGTTTGAGCTGCCAACGTTTATGCAGCCAAATCGCGAGGAAATTCCACTACCGCCGAAGCCAAAAGTAGACCAATGGTCATTGCCACAGCTTCCAGGCGGCTTGGGAATTCGGGAACGTTATACAATAATGAGATTGAGCAGACATGCAATTGAAGCGATGCAGACCGCTGATTATGACGAAGCAATAAAATATCTCGAAAAGATTCTGAAAGTTGACCCGAACAACGCAACCGCGTTTTACAACATCGCCTGCATTTACGCGCTGGAGAATAAAAAGAAAAAAGCACTGGAATATCTGAAGAAATCGATTGTGGCTGGCTTCGTCGACTGGGAACATTTCCAAAAAGACACCGACCTTGACAATATGCGCGAAATGCCTGAGTATAAAAAAATGATGGCAGACAAGAAAACGCTGCTCAAGATGGTTGCGGATATGAAACTGGCGGAATTGAAGGAAGCTTACGGCGAGAAATTCAACTATTATGTTGACATGGAAAGCATGCTAATCTTCGCAACGGAACATCCTGAGGAAATCCTCGAGGACTTGAAAGACAAGCTTGTAACATATGCAAAAGGACAATGGGATACTCTTTTCGACACCAAGCCGGATTATTTCATCACAATAATCATACCGACACCTGCAAGTTTCGACGAATTGATAAAGAACAAGTTTGTTGGCGGATTTTATTCATCTCAAACACGATCGCTCATAGCAAAGGAACTTGGTCATACACTAACGCATGAATTTACGCACGCGCTGCATTTTGTGGACATCGGCAAACTCGGTATTTATCACAATATTTGGTTTGTCGAAGGATTGGCAACCTGCTTTGAAAACTCAGTCATGAAAGACGGCATTCCGACACCGGTGCATAACGGTCGTCTTTATCACCTGCAAATGATGCTGAAAAAGTATCCGAAAAATATGCCAAAATTTTCGCAATTCATGCGGTTGGACAGAAATAATTTTATGAAAATTGCTGGTCTGGCTTATGCGATGTCCCGTTACATGACATACTGGCTTTGGGAACAAGGCAAACTCAAAGAATACTACGATTTATACTCCAAGACTTTTGCTAAAGACCCAACCGGAATTCTCGCGATGCAGACGATGTTCAAGAAATCCATTGATGCAATTGAAGCGGACTGGAAAAAATGGCTGCAAAACCTGCCTGATTACATGGGATTTATGAACGAAGAAAGACCTTTCATTGGAATTATGATGAAGGAAATTGCTGGCGGAGTTAAGATAACCGAGGTCGTAGAAGGTGCACCTTCAGACAAAGCTGGCTTGAAAGTTGGTGATATTATTACCCATTTCGATAGCACGCGCATCATTTCAATTAATGATATCAGCAATGTTATCCTGACGCATAAACCTGATGACGAGGTTGAAATAACCGTAAAACGTACCATCGAAACCAAAGAGAATGGCGAAGTGGTGAAAACCGAAGTGAAAATCTTGAAACTCAAGCTGAAACTCGTTAAACGTCCGAAAACCCCAAATTAAATTGTTTACACTAGTGGTCAGGGACAAAAATTATCAGTTGTTGCTTGTCATTCCTGCGAAAGCAGGAATCCAGGAAATTTAGAACTTTTTGGCTTCTGGATTCCCAATCAAGTTGGGAATGACAACTTCTTAAAA
>JAIOTL010000076.1 GCA_021106775.1 Planctomycetota bacterium
AAAAACGAACAAAGATTTGCGATGATTGCAAATCGACAGTGTGTTTGCGAATCACCTATGGAAATCAGGAGATTGCGACGGTCGTTACACTCCCTCGCAATGACAGTCATCGTCAGCAATGACAGGCTAGGAAGCCTGTCCTACCAACTCATTAAATTAATCACTGCATTATGTTTTGTCGTTTTCATAGAGCATGAAGGTCGGCAAAGCAAACGCTGACATGTGGATGTCAGGATTATAATACTTCGTTTTAACGGATTTATCCTGAACGCGCATTTTATCGAATTCGTACGGGTTTATCCCTTTGCAGCCGAAGGCGTATGTCATTTGACCGGCAGGATAGGTCGGTGTAATGCTCCAGTAAAGGTCAGCATAATCGAAGATTTCCTTCAATTTCTTGCGTACATCCCGCGACTCCTCAGGCTGATACCAGAAAGTGCCCGCCTGAGCAATCACAACTCCCTGAGGCTTGAGAATCCGGTAACAATTGCCGTAAAAATTGCTGGTAAACAACCCTATCGCCGGTCCAATCGGGTCACTTGAGTCAATAATAATCACGTCGTATTTATGCTCAGCACATTCAGCAACATATTTGATTCCGTCAGCCACCTGCACTTTAAGCCGTTCATCATTAAACGCCTCAGAAACTTTCGGAAAAAATCTCTTGCTTGTGGCAATCACCTGTTCATCGATTTCAATCATGTCAACCTGCTGAACGCCCGTATGCTTCAAAACTTCTCTTGCGGTTCCACCATCACCACCACCGATAATTAGAATATTCTGCGGGTTCGGATGCGTAAACAGCGGAACATGCGAAATCATTTCGTGATAGAAGAACTCATCAAGCTCAGTAAGCTGAATTATCCCATCTAGCGTCATCATCTTGCCATAATGATACGTCTCGAAAATATCAAGAACCTGAAAGGGTGTTTGCTCATGATGAAGCTGTTTCTTAATTTTCAAAGTCAAACCGACATTTTTATATGTAAACTCAAGTTCGGTGAACCATAAATTCATATTCCGCTCCTTTGAAAATCGAAAATGAAATATAACATTACTTAACTTTTATTGTGATAATTCTGTATTATATGTGTGTGATTGAAAAATAAACATTGTCATTCCTGCGAAAGCAGGAATCCAGCTATTATACTGAATGTGACGAATTCTGGATTCCCAATCAAGTTGGGAATGACAACTTCTCAGAAATTATGTCACTGTACACTATTGCGTAAATATTAGGTTACGAGGGTCTTATGTTATTAGAATTTGCAGATTTGCTGACTTTTGCTACTCTCAAGTGGGATTGGATTGACACTATTTACGGAATCGGGATTGCTGCTGGTGCAATTATCTTCGTAAAATACATCGCCAATTTCATTGAATATGTTTTATTGCATATCACCTTGAAAACTCCCACACCCCTTGATGATAACCTTGTTAAAGTAATAATCTCAACAACAAAAATCTCAGCAATTGTTTTCGGTATTGTAGGATTCTTATATTATGAAACACGATTTTTAGTCCAACATCTTCTCGATTATGAAAAAATTCTCATTATCTGCATTTATTTCATAATAACCGTTTTCTCGTTGAAAATTCTGAAAATCGGTTACAACGAAATTCGAAAATTCACGCAACCACCGAAATCATACTTTGAGCTTAACATGCTCAAGGCAATTCTCATCTCGCTCAGAGTGATTTTAATTTCTGCCCTTGTTTCGTTGATAATGCAGACGAACGGCTTCCCTGCAATGGCTCTCTGGGTATTTATCGGTGTTTTAGCGTCAGCGGTTTTCGTATTCACGTTTATTATTTTCTGGGAAGCTTCTTCAACGATATTTATCCGCAGCAATATTCCAATAACCATAGGTGATATTGTTCGCATTGATGGAAATCTGGGAAGCGTGGTTGAATTCGGACTTAGGTTTATTATCCTTTTGACGCCTGAAAACTCATATGTTTACATTCCGTACAAAGTTATGAAGGATAAGCTTTTAGAAAACCTGACAAAAAGACAATCCCGCAGATTTCGCTTTTCGATGCATTTACGATGGGAATCTTCCGCAAACTCGGTCAACAAATTCCTGAAAAAGATAAATAAATTCCTAATCGAGCATGATTCAATAATTTCAACCGAATCCACACCTGTAACGGATGGCGGTGATGCTGACAGAAACGATTTCGGCGAAATCGGCAATCCCTTTGCATACTTTGTCGGTATGAGCGAAGAAGGCATCGAAATATTAATTCAATATAGGATTGAGGAAACTGATTTTCACCTTGGCACTAAAATCAGCGAGAAAATTTTGCTTGAAATTCTCAAGTTAGCGGAAAAAGAAGGCGTGAAAATAACGGATGAGAAACAATCGAAGGCAGCAAAAAAATCAGAACAATCAACCACAGCCAGCAAGGGCAGAAAAAAGGATGAATCTGAAAAGCAAGTTGATGCAAAAGTTGATGAGTTAAAGCACAGTTCGTTGAAAAATGGCAAAAAAGCAGATAAAACTAAGGCGAAAACATCAGCAAAAAAGAAAAAGTAACACGTACACGAAAAACGGAAATTGTTCAACGTTAATCCGCATTTTCTACGTTTTCTGAGTTGTCTTGCGTATTTTTTAGTGTTGTTTCGTTCGATTTGTTTTCAGAAGTTTTGCTTGGGGTTTCAGGTGCATCGGAAGCTACATTTTCCTGGGTTTCAATTTCCTGGGTTTCAGCATCGCTAAAAATATCCGGCTTCTTGATTGAAATAGTCAGGGGTTCTTTTACATCGCCATTATTGACTTCCGACTGTTCTTGATTGTCATCCGTATTCAAAATCTTGATTTTTTTTAATTCTTCAACGGTTGCATCCTCCAGATGCTCGTTATTATCTGCATGCGAATCCGCCAATTCCACAAGCGAATCCGATTCCAAAATCTTCTGTGTTATATAACCATGCGTAAGTCTGACTGTCATTGCACCGGTAATCGTGTTTTCACCGGGTTCTTTCTCTTCTTTGTCGATTAGGCTTTCAAGGTCTTCAATTGAGACTGCACCGGTAGTTCCACCGGGAATCAACTCACTACTTTCAAGATGCTCCTCGATTATTTCAGTACTTTTTACTTTACCGACTATTTCTGCATCCACAGCAGCAGGAATCGCATCATCAACAATCTTCTGCTCAATCCCTATTCCTGCTGGGCTTGGTTTATCCCTTGCTTTTAGTTTCGGTGCCTTACTTGTTTTCACTGCATCACTTTTTCGCGGTTCCGATAAATCGAATATAAAATTGGGCAATTTTTCTCGACTTACTGAAGTATTCATGAACGTCCATGCTCGTTTCAGCCAGGCTTTAACGGCAAGACCAAGACTTGCGGTGAGCCAGCGTTTAACGGGTGTGCAATTTCCAAGCTTTTCAAGAGCAGAGAGCGACATGTCTTTGATAACATCTGGCGGAGTATACGTTTTGTTGCCTAAATCCGCAGCTACAAAAAGATATGATGCCCAAACAATTGCTTCGCTGCCAAGTATAAACGACGGCTTCTCCTGCATCAGAAACTTCATACTGACATTGCAACCACCTACAAGTGCAGGATTGTACTGCTGTTTAGCAATCATACGAACCAAGCCATCAATATTCTTTGTTGAATAATAATTACACAAACATGTTATCACCGATTCATCAAGGTCTCGAAGTATTGAATTCCGTTGTTGCTGCTGTTGCTTTATATTTCTCCATTTTGCAGAAAGTGCTTCGGTAGCCTTGTCAAAAGGACCCACAAGAATGTCAACAATGTTCTGAATATCCTGTTTTATCTCAAATGACGCCTTGTTGATATCTCCCAGAATTGCATAATAAACACGCACAAGATTTGGTGATTCACCGGTATTTTTGCTGAAAATTTCCTGAACATTATCTTCACTGAGACCCTTGAGCCAGAACTGCAGGATTCGACGTCGCAGTCCGAGATTCATGATTGTTTCAAGCGGAACATCACCACACCAGTAATTCTCACGCTGATAAATTTCGTTACCGATACATTCGAGAAGCATATCCAAGCCGACAAGCCAATTTTTATGACACATCTCGATGCCTGCTGGCGGTACTGTTGGGAACTGCTTCCGCAGAAGAATCGCCCATTCTTCGTCCTCGTCGAATTCTTTGGGTTCAAGCATCTGAATCATCTGCACTTCAGGAGATGCACCGAGTTGTTCATACATTTTGTGCCAGTATCTTGCTTCTGTCATTGATAACCTCAAAATCAGCGAATTCACGAATTGCCATAATTATAGGAAATACATTAATTTTATCAATATTTGAAAATTCCTTAATATAATCATATTTTCACGAAAAACTTTCCTGCAAGTTGTTTTACCAGTCCTTTTATTTCAAGCATTACCAGCGATGCGAGCACCTGAGGGCTTTTCAGGTTCAACACCGAGGCGATTTTCTCAATGTGCAGGGGTTCGGTTGTGATTATTTCAAGAAGTTTTTTCTGTGTTTCATCAAGGGAACCATCCTGCGACTCTAATTGTCCGAATAAATCTACCTTGCGTTTGCTTTTGGCTGCCAAACTTGTTTTTTCGGTGTTCACCCATTGGGCAGGAAGTTCGCTTAAAATATCCTCGGTTTTTAGCACCATTTTTACGCCGTCCTGAATTAACATGTTGCATCCTAACGAGTTCGGATCGTTGTATCTGCCTGGCATAGCAAAAACCTCCCTTCCATACTCCGCTGCAAGCCTGGCGGTTATCAACGCACCCGATCTCAGACCAGCCTCGATAACGAGTGTTCCAAGAGACATTGCCGCGATTAGACGATTGCGCCGTGGGAAATTGCTTGCATCAGGAGGTGTTTTCAACGGAAACTCAGAGATTATCGCGCCTGAGGATGTGATTTCCTTGATAAAATCTCGGTTTTCTGGTGGATAAACGTCGAGAAGCCCGGAACCGATGAACGCCAGAGAACGACCACCCGCATTTATCGCAGATTCATGGGCGATTATGTCAATTCCGCGAGCAAAGCCGGAAACAATTGTAAAACCAGATTGAACAAGCTGACCTGCGAAATATTTCGTACACTCCATGCCTTGAAAACTCGGATTTCTCATGCCAACGATGCCTATCGAGAGTTTATCTTCCTCAATCACATCCCCTTGAACGTAGAGAACAATTGGGGCATCTTCTGATACGAAACTTTGCAGTGCGAACTTCAGCGGGTAATTCCCATAGTTTCGAAGCAGGATTTTAACGTTGTTTTACTCAGCGAGTTTAATTTCGTCTTTTGATAGAGTTGCATTTCGTTCATTTTAGATTTCTCCAGAGATAATTGCGCTCAGTCTATTAATCTTTGTAATTTCATACACAGACCTATTAATAATTAAAACAATATCGGGAAATGCATCAATCAACCTGCTTGAAAGTGTGCAGCCCACTCCCTTGGTCAAGTTAAGCCTGACAAACGCTTGCAGCAGCTCGTCATCGTTTGTTTTTGTGTCAGACATAATTCATTTTCTCCAACTGAGCGTTTTCATCGAAGCTTTACCAACTGTTGAAATATGATAATATAATTCCATCTAATAAGGAGAAGTTATGTTTTTAATGCAGTTTTTTTTAGGGGCAGAAAATATTATTGCATCCGGTAAAGAACAGGCTGTTCCATCGACCGAAAGTGCAAGTTTTTGGGACGGAATTGTTGACTGGTTCAACCTGAATTACGTTGATTTTATAGTGGCAGGTAGCGTTCTTCTGGCTGCAATAATCCTTAACTTCATCTTTCGCAAATGGCTGAAAAAACGAATCCTCAAAATCACCAAGAAAACCGACACCGAATACGATGATGTGATACTAAAATCCGTGCTGAAACCGATAGGTTTCGTCATTATCGTCATCGGTGCTTATTTTGCGATTAAAATTGCAACTTCTTCGTTTCATGCAAATGCGCCAGAGCATTCGATTAATCTGTTTCTCAATACCGCGTTGAAAACGATTTTCTCACTCGTAATAGGCTGGATTCTTTGGTGCCTGGTCGATTTACTCGATGTTTTCCTCATAAATTTCACGAATAAGACGAAATCGACGCTTGACGACCAGCTTGTACCAATGGTTCGAAAAGGCACGAAGATACTTATTATCTGCGTCATAGGCGTGATGATTCTGGACAATGCCGGTGTTTCGATTACTGGAATTATAACAGGTTTGGGCGTTGGCGCATTGGCGTTTGCACTTGCAGGGCAGGAAATTGTCTCGAATCTTTTCGGCTCGGTCATTATTTTTGTGGACAGACCGTTCAACATCGGTGACGTTATCACAGTTGACGGAAAGACGGGAGTTGTGTCAGAAGTTGGTTTCCGCTCAACACGCTTACAGACATTCGAGAAAACTGAGATTGTGATTCCGAACAAAGATATTGCGCACAAAAGCATCGAAAATATCAGCAAGCGACCGAAACGTCGCGCTCGATTCAATTATTGCTTCACAGTGGACAGCAAACCGGAGCATTTGCAGGCGTTTATAACCGAGTTGGAAGAATTTCTCGATGCCAACGAAAATATCGAGGAAAATCCTTATGTAAAACTCACGGGTTCGGATGAGCTTGGAATTTCGATGCTGATTCAGTACTGGATTGGCGACTTAAACTTCGATCTGGCATTGCAAATTAACCATGACACGACCATGAAGGTGCTGGAACTCTCACAAAAGTACAATTGCCCGTTGGCCTCGCGTCAGGTTGCGGTAAATGCCGATGTTAAGAAGAATGTAACAATACCTGCATCAAAGACTAAGGAACGTATAATAGCAAGTGAAAAACCGACTGAGACTTTGAAAATTAAGGGAAAACATGCTGATGTGAAGCAAAATTTGTCGGATTTTAAGCCCACGAAAGCACAAGAGAAATTTCTTTTCGAAGTGAGCAAGTCGAAAAATAAGAATCTGGCACGGGAAAAAGTTGCGGAAAAAGCAGGAATTTCCATAAAAACCTATCAGAAATGGTCGAAAGACAAGAATTTCAACACCTGGCTCGAATCCAACCTCTAATTTCGGGTATCGTTCTTCTAATGATAATCATTGGTAAATGAGAGTGGAATTATAATGATGAATAGAATAAATGAAAAAGCTTTTTATATATCGTAATTATACATCTTATAGTGTACGATTTATATATGTTATTGTATTGGGGGGTTTATGAAAAATGAAAATTATGAAATCATTAGATTAAAGAATAATGATGAAAACCAGCTTTTCGACAATGTTCTATCATCAGTTCGAGATGATATGAGAGATAATCCGTATATTATTGAAACATTAAAAGTAATACCTGTTGAAGGTTACAGAAGCGCAATTGGATCTATTTGGAATGCAGTTGAAGATGATTTGCGTAACAAGATTATACATCGTAGTTTAGAAATGTTTAACAAGGAAGTTAAAACGAAACAAGAGGTGAAAACCTACGAAGATTTTCAAAATTTTATTACAAATGATGAGTTAATACTGGGAGCATACAAAATAGGAGTAATTAGTTGGGAAGCTCAGAAAATGCTCAAACATGCAAAAGAAACAAGAAATTTATTCTTTGGACATGCAAGAAGTAGTGATCCTTCTATTGCAAAAGTTATAGATGTAATTCAAGATTGTATAACATATGTACTTTCTGTAGATTATCCTCCGAAGATAATAAACATTGATGATTACTTAAAAGAAATGGATAAAGCAGATTTTGATCGAAACAGTTTTGCAATTGAGACTGCATTAAGTGATTTACCTGAAACTTACAAAGATATACTCGCTAACAAGTTTTTTACATCTTACATAAACCAAAATTCGTCATCAATCCTGAGATCTAACATTGAACTTGTTTGTCCAATTCTATGGAATGTATTATCAAAAGAAGTTAAAAAGCAAGTGATTCGCAGGATTGACAAAGTTTTTGCTGAAGGCAATTCAACAACTACAGATATTGCATTCCATTTTGTAGAAATCGTCAAAGGGTTTAGTTACTTGTCAATACATGCAAGAAAGTATAAAATTGTTCCTCATGTAAAAAAACTAACATCATCATTAGATAAATTTTCCGAAGAAAACTCGATAGTAGCTAAATTAGAACCGTATTCATCAATGATCCCAAATGAAATACTTTCAGAATATGTTTCATCATTGACTAAAACATACGTTGGACGTATGGGACATAGTATTCAATTTAATCGTACAGATTTTTATGCTGATGTTGCAGCGATGAGAATACCAAAATTGTTTGAGAACTTTGACAATAATGCTGCGAGTGCTTTTATTGAATGTATTAAGAAGGATGATAATTTGAGAAGTAGAATAAGACATCCACAGAAACTAAGAAGACTTCGAACATTGGCAAGAATTGTCTTTGATAAAATATCGGATACTTTTCCCGATAAAGAGTTACTTAGTATTCTATTGAATGAAAAATCGGAATTGGATTTCATTAAAGCCATTCAACTATAACTGTTCTTGTTTATGTTCGTAAATTCTGCGAGTTAAATCACTTGTAAATCCAGTATATAAAACTCCATTCTTTTTTGATGCAAGAATGTAAACGTAATAAGTTTTCATTGATAATCAACTTTCTAGAGCATTGTTTATCTGGATTCTTCGCTTTGCTCAGAATGACAGGCACAACGCGCTCAGAATGACAGTCACAACGTGCTCGCAATGACATTCACAAAGGGGAGTGAAATACTCCCCTTTGTGAATTTGTATATGTTTTGTCATTTATTCGCCGGTTTCGTCTGATTCGTCGTTATCTACCTCATCTTCTTCATCGTCATCAGCAGCAGTTGTAGAGAACCCCTTGATTTCGTATTCGGACAGTTTTTCGTCGAATTCGTCGTCGAATTCCTTCAAAAGCGCATCCGCTTTGTCTTCGTCGATGTCCAGCTTTGGTTTTTTCTCTGTTTTTACAATGTTTTCGTCGGCTTTTTCATCATCGCCGTTCTCACCGTTGTTTTCGTCATCAATCGCGATGACAGAAGCAAGAATCCTCGCAACCGCAACAATCTGGTCGCCTTCATCAAGCTTCTTGAGTCTGACGCCCTGAGTCGCTCTGCCGATACAGCGTATGGTTTTCACCGCAAGTCTGACAATTTGTGAATTCTCGGAAATCAGCATGAGTTCGTCACCGTCACGTACGTCTTTCAGCGCGACAACTTTGCCGGTTTTCGGCGTAACTTTCATATTGATGACACCCTTGCCGCCTCGGCTTTGCTTGCGATAATTCGGGTGTTCGGGGTCATTGCCGTCAATCTCGGTGCGCTTGCCGTAGCCGTTCTCGGAAACCACCATAATATCAACTCCCGGCACAGCAATTATCATGTCAACAACCTCGTCTTCCTTGCGAAGCCTGATTCCGCGAACGCCGCGCGTTACACGTCCTTGCTCGCGAATTCCTTCCGTGCTAAAACGGATGGAATAACCAAGTTTCGTCCCAAGTATGATGTCCTCGTCAGTTCTTGTAATTCGAACACCGATGAGGAAGTCGTCATCATCAAGCTTAATCGCCCGAATGCCGTTGCGATTGATGTTTTGATACTGGCTCATTGCGGTTTTCTTGATGACACCTTTGTTCGTTGCCATCACAATTGAACATTCATCAGCGAAATTCGTAAGCTGATAAACCGCAGCAATATGCTCTGTCGAATCAACCGGCAGCAGGTTCGCAATTGAGCGCCCACGAGCGGTTCTGCCCATCTCAGGCACTTCCCAAACTCGTAGTTTGTAAACTTTTCCTCTGTCAGTGAAGACAAGCAGATGATTGTGCGTATTGCTGGAGAAAAGGTGCTCGACAAAATCGGTCTGGTTCTTGTCCCCGCCCAAAATGCCTTTCCCGCCGCGAGCC
>JAIOTL010000120.1 GCA_021106775.1 Planctomycetota bacterium
CTTGGAAATCTCGACATTTATACTTCGCGCGGTGTTTCGCCTGCGATAAACTGGCGTTATACAGGTGATTACAGTATTTCAGGGATAAATTCATGGTATTTATACGATAACGGCTTTGATACAAAACGTAACAGAGACCTCGGTTTTTATCCGCTTGAAAACAATAACCGAGTTAAGTTTGAATTCTGGTATTTGCAGATGTTTCCAAACGATCTCAGGTTTTCCGGTCAGCTTTCACGGTGGTCGGACGAGAATTTGCTCAGAGAATTCTTCGAGTCTGAATTTAAAATACAGAAGAACAGAGATACTTTTGCTGAGTTAAGTCAATACAGCTCGAAAGTTGGTTTTCAACTCTTGTACAAACAGCAATTGAACGATTTCATCGAAACAACCGAATACAAGCCTCAACTCAAAGCATATATTTTCCCGATTTCCGTGTTAGACTTTTATAATAATGGACTTTATCTGCATCTGGACACTGATTTTTCAGAGGTAGCATTTAATCCTGGTGAAGATTCTGTGGCTGCTTACTCCGAGACAAACAGACTCGTGATAACACCCGGTGTAACAAGAACCATGGATTTCGAATATTTTTCTATAATGCTGCGGTCGTGTTCTACGACGGGCTGGTACGATTTTGAATATAGTTTAAACGACCAGAATGGACCGGATTGGCTGACATTTAAATCTGAAGCAGTCATCAGAACTTTCATTTACAAAGATTTCCCTGAATTCAGGTCGAATTTCTTCAATATTTCAGGCTTAAAACACATTATCATGCCGGAATTTTCATATATCGGACAATATCCGAACACTTTCTACAACGGCAAAAAATTGAAGGATTTTCACACTTATGATGAAATTGACCCCGTTGAAAGATTCGATGTATTTGTATTTCTGCTGAAAAACACTTTATATTCCTCACGAAACGGCAAAGTCATAACTTTTCTGGATTTGCTGCTTGAACAAACCATTTATCTGTATCCAAACAGAGATAATGAAAGCAGGATTTTTGGTGACCTATACGGCAAATTCGTTATGAATCCTTTTGATATTCTGAGGTTGAATGCGGACATGCTTTTTGACTCTGGAACTGGTGTTTTTGAGCGTTGGAGTGTTGGTTTTAACATCAATTTCGAGAAAATCAATTTCGGGCTTGAGCAAAGATATATCAGGGATGTGAGCGTTATTTCGAGCTTTAATACTTCGTGGAATTTTTCACCTGTTTACTCTTTCAGCATGAATGTATATTATGAAACCGAAAAGACAGATATTCAGCAGTTTGAGGTTTCGATACAAAGGAGATTTTCAGCGTTTGCCATAGGTTTTACCTTCAGACGGGATATTCCTTATGACGACACGGTTTATATCTTCAATATTGTACCCACAGGTGTTTTTGCCTCGAAGAATATTTCAGTATCATCCCCTGAGACCCCGAAATAATGTTGAATAATACACCAAAACCAACCAATTCAGTTTATAGGTTCTAAGCTATAATTTATAGCTTGACAGCCCATTTGAAGTTTGGTATTCTTTTTATATCGACTTTCCTATCTGTATAAGCCTGTGTTTGATGAGTGGTTTTCAAGCTCAGCACAGCACAAATACCTCAAAAACTGATTTCATTTATTGATTAACTAAATTTGCGTAATCATATTTCGCGCAGGTAAATCTTTACAAACAATTGAAATCAATGAATTTTATATCTTCGAGGTACCGTGTTTTCGGAGAATACAGCCCATATGACAAAGCATTTATACATTATTGACGGTCATCACAGAATTTATAAATCTTATTATGCAATCGCTCCCGGCTTGACAACACCTTTGGGAGCGCCTGTTAATGCGGTTTATGGCTTTGTCAGCACGTTGAATAAATTGATAAAAACCAGAAAGCCCGATTATTTGCTTGTTGCGTTCGATTTACCTGGAAAAACTTTTCGCAATGATATTTACGAGGATTACAAAGCGACGAGGAAACCACCACCTGAGGATTTAGTCGAGCAGTTCCCGATTATTCAGGAAGTTTTGCGAACGCTTGGAATTCCTCAGATTTCAATGGTAAATTATGAGGCTGACGACGTTATGGGTGCGGTTGCGAAGCAGTGGGGCAAAGAAGACTTGAAGGTTTGGATTGTTACGGGCGATAAGGACGCGAAGCAGCTTTTGTCGGAAAACATTGCAATTTTTGATATTGATAAAAATGTTGAGTTTGGTGAGAAGCAACTATTTGAAGCATGGGGAATCAAGCCTGAGCAGGTAATTGATTATCTCGCGATGGTCGGTGATACTTCTGACAATGTACCGGGAATTCCGAAAGTAGGCGAAAAAACCGCGCTTCCGGTGATACAGAAATATGGCACACTTGAAAATATACTGGAAAGTGCAGACAAAATCGCTGATGACGATGCGCTTAAGATTCGCGGGAAAGCGGGATTCGCAGCAAAACTTCGGGAAAATACTGATATTGCCCTATTGTCGAAAAAACTCGTTACAATCAAGACCGACCTGGATTTGCCGGTAAAACTTGATGAATGCAAATATGCTGAGCCTGAACCCGCAAAAATCCTTAATCTTTTCAAGGAACTTGGATTCAATACTTTCATCCGGGATTTTCAGCTTTTGGAAAAAGTCAACGACCAGGTTGAAACTGATTATGTCTGCGTCAATACTGATGAAACTTTCGATAGATTTAAGAATGCACTGGCAAAAGCAATCGAAAATCAGGGATATTTCGCTTTTGACACTGAAACCTGCAACCTCGAAACATTAAACATCAATCTTGCTGAAAATTCTGATGGTAACGATGGATTTTTCCAAAGCAGCAAAAAAAAGAAAGAAAAACTGCAAAAAATCGACCCAATCAACAGCGAAGTGATAGGTTATTCCGTTTCGTTCGCACCAAACACAGGATATTACGTACCGTTAATCGCACCTGCAGGTGAAAAACTCCTCGACAGAAATAGGATTTTAACCCATATAAAACCGATTCTTGAGGATGAAAAGGTCGGCAAAATCGGGCATAATCTCAAGTTTGACATACTCGCTCTCAGAAATCTGGGGATTAAGCTCAGGGGAATCAAGGCGGACACACTTGTTGCTGCTTATTTGCTCAACCCAGGGAAATCAAAACTCAGTCTTGATTATCTTGCAATTGAACTACTTGGCAGAAACACGATTAAAATCACCGAATTGATTGGCGAGGACAAGAAAAACCAGATAACCATGGCAGAAGTACCTCTTGAGAAAATCGCGCCATATGCTGCTGAAGACGCCGACATTTCCTACCAACTTTACCTGAAACTTCGCGACAAACTTGAAGAAACAGGGCTGACGAAACTCGCTGATGACTTGGAATTCCCGCTTGTTTCCGTTCTCAGTGACATCGAAAGTCGTGGAATGAAGCTTGATACAGGATTTTTAGAAGGATTCTCAAACGAATTGAAAAACATGATTGAAACCTGTAAGACGGCGATTCACGATGAAGCGGGATATGAATTCAATATTCGTTCAACAAAGGAACTGCAAACGCTGCTCTTTGAAAAAAGGGAATTTCCAATCATTAAAAAGACACCGAAGTCCGGTCCTTCAACCGACGAAGAAGTGTTATCCGATTTAGCTGTGCAATTCCCCGAAGACAAGCTTTTGCCGTTGATTATCGAATATCGTGAACTTTACAAACTTAAATCAACATATTCAGACGCACTGCCAAAGCTCGTTAACAGAAGAACCAAAAAGATTCATACTTCGTTCAATCAATGCGTTACAGCCACAGGCAGGCTTTCGTCAACCGACCCGAATCTGCAGAATATTCCGGTGCGAACTGAAATGGGACGCAAAATCCGCGGAGCGTTCGTGCCGTCATCCGATGAACTTATCTTCATCTCAGCCGATTATTCTCAGGTTGAGCTTCGGTTACTGGCACATTTCAGCAAAGATGAAGTTCTGGTTAAAGCGTTTAACAAGGATAGGGATATTCACAAAATTGTCGCCTCCGAGATTTACGGCATCGACCAAGGATTTGTTACGCCGGAAATGCGGAGTATGGGAAAAACCATCAACTTCAGCGTGATTTACGGCAAAACTCCATATGGTTTGTCAAAGCAGATGCATATTTCCTTTAAGGAAGCAAAAAGTTTTATCGATAATTATTTCGAACGTTTCAGCGGTGTCAGACAATATTTTGACGATGTACTAAATTCTGCTCGGGAAAACGGATTTGTTACAACAATTCTCGGAAGACGCAGATTTCTGCCTGAACTCAAGATTCAAAACAAACAAAAGTCCGCACAATCAGAACGTGAGGCGATAAACACAACAATTCAGGGCTCAGCAGCAGATTTGATAAAAGTTGCGATGATTCAGGTTCAAAAAACGATTGAAATGCAGAAACTTGACATGCACATGGTTTTACAGATTCACGATGAGCTGGTGTTTGAAGTACAAAAGGAAAAGGCGCAAGAATATTCGCAAATTATTCGCAAGCAGATGCAGGACGCTATGAAACTTGAAATACCGTTGAAGGTTAACGTTAAAATCGCGGAGAATTGGGCAAAGTTGAAATAGGATATATATTTTTTTAGTTCACAATTATTTGCAGGATAAAATGATAACAATTGGTTTATATTCAGACATAGGCAGTGGAAAAAGTTTCGTGGCGGAGATATTCCGAAATTTCGGAGCTTTTGTGATTAACGCTGACAGAGAAGTCGCAAAACTTCTGGTAACCGACGATATTAAAACAGAAATACAACAGCATTTTCCCGATGCGGTTCACGAAAACACAATTGACAAAGGATATTTGGCGCGGACGGTTTTTGCGAACAAAGCAAAACTTATCGAGCTTGAAGAAATAATTCATCCGCCTGTTAAAAAGATTCTTTGGCAGAAATATCACGAAGCAGAGAAAAATAATACTGAAATACTCGTTCTCGATGTCCCGCTTTTGTACGATTCTGAGTTTGAGGATATTTGCGATGTGCGAATATTCATCGATACAAAAGATGACGTACGTTTTGATAGACTTCAAAAAAATCGAGGGTTGTGCAAGGACGAAGTGCTTAAACGTGAAAAATTCCAACCCGCTCACGAACTGAAATTACAAAAAGCAGATTTTGTTATCACTAACTCTGATGACAAACTTCATACCGAAGAGCAAGTAAAACAAATTTTAACAATAATCAAGAAAAACTCATAAGAAGGAGCAATTCATGGCAAAAGAAAAAGAAGAAGTAAACGAATCAGGCAAAAAAGCAAAAAGCAGAACAGCAAAGAAAAAAGCTGATGAGAAAAACAACTCAACTGCAATTCCATGGTCGAACAACGTTGATAGTACGGTAACATTTTCCGACCTTGAGATTCCTCTCACAACAAAACCAGTACGAAGCGTAAAAGTTATTCAAACGAAATCCGCACAAGCTGGAGCAATTACTAAAAGACCAGAAAAACAAAATAGTGTGGAACCTGTAAAGCCAAAAGTTCGCAAAACAGTTGAGTTGAAACCAGCATCAGATCTAACACCAGTTATTTCACCTGCGAATCCGGTTTCACAGGAAAACTATGAAAATGTTGAACAATCTGTTAGTCCAACTCGCAAATCCATTATTTCCAACAACATAGATAGAAATAATCGTAATGGAGTCAAGGCGATTGTTAAGCCAGCAGCACAAGCATCGACAGGCCAGAGAAAAGATAGGAATGATGAGAGATTCCGAGATGATGACAAACGGCAGATGCGCAAAACATATGAACCACGAGATGATGAACTCGAAGCGAAATACGATGAAATCAAAAAAAAGCACGAAGAAGAAAAAATCTTGATGCGTGAAAATAAACTTGAAGAGCTCAAAAAACTTGCATCTGAAGAAGGCATTAACGGGATTTCAGGGCTGAACAAAGAAAATCTGATTAACAAGATTCTTTCGGCACGTGCAAAAAAAGAAGGACTTGAGTCGGTTGAAGGTGTTCTTGAGATTCTGAATGATAATTATGGCTTTTTACGCTCAGTCGAAAACAATTATCTGTCAGGCACAAACGACGTTTATGTTTCACCCTCGCAAATACGAAGGTTCGGCTTGAAAACTGGTCTGTTCCTGAAGGGTTTCGCACGTCAACCAAAAGGTGAGGAAAAATACTGGGCGATGCTGCGAATCGAAGAGATTAACGATAAAGCACCCGAAGAATTCCTCAAAATGACACCATTTGACCATCTTATTCCGTATTTTCCAACCGAAAGATTCATTCTCGAAACTGAGCCGAATATTTTCGAGACACGGATTATCGACCTGATTTCACCAATCGGCAAGGGTCAGCGCGGTCTGATTGTTTCGCCACCCAAGGCAGGTAAAACGATAATTCTTCAGAAAATTGCAAATGCCATTACAACGAACAATCCTGATTGCAAACTTATTGTTCTGCTTATAGACGAACGCCCCGAAGAAGTTACAGACATGAAGCGTTCTGTCCAGGCTGAGGTTATTTCATCCACTTTTGATGAACCTACGAGCAAACATACTAAGGTAGCTGACATGGTCATTGACAGGGCAAAACGGCTTGTCGAGTTTGGTCATGATGTTGTTATTCTGCTTGACTCGATTACAAGACTCGGTAGGGCATACAACGCTGAAGCACCGAAGTCAAACAAGATTCTCACAGGCGGTGTCGATTCGCA
>JAIOTL010000430.1 GCA_021106775.1 Planctomycetota bacterium
ATCAAAAGATGCCTGCGCTTCCTCCTCCTTCGTGAGAATCCGCACGTTGAGGTTGAATTTGCGTTTGAGAAAATCAAGAATTTCATCGTTGTTTCGTGCAGCACGATATGCTGCGGTTGCCACGGTAAAAACCTCACTAACATTCGATTCTCTCGCGATTTTGAGGAATCTTTCAATTGATGGTGCAACAGAATTCTCGAAAAATGTGAGATTCATGTGATTATTGTCGTTCAGCCCTTTGCCAGTGTTCGTCAAGTCTGCAGACCTGTTGAAAGAATCGAATTGAAATTTTTCATGCACCCAATGCTTGTCGCCGACCAGGAGTTTCACCGCTTTCGTACTCAGCTCGAGAACAGCAATATTGCAGCCATATTTCTTGTCTTCGCACAAAACAGTTCTGTCTGTTCCAATCCCGCCTTCATGCAGGTTCATTGAGGTTGTATATTTGAAAGAATCTTTTTCGCGTTTTTTCTTGAAAATCTTAAGTTTCAGCTTCTTTTCCCGCAATTGCAATTTGAAATTCTCCATAAGCTGAATCCACATATCCTCGGTAAATCGTTTTTCCTTGTTGAATATGCTGTGAAAACTCGTTCGAATATCTTCAGGCAGATTGTTCCAGAGATATTTGTCTTCGTCCTCAGACTGCTCCCATGTATATTCATCGCTAATCGAGTAATTCTGAAACATTTTCAGCAAATTGTCGATTGCGTTTGTACCGAGTTTAATCTGGAAAGGCGGCTTGCCGGGTATAAGAATCATATAAACAAAAACTGCCATGATAAAATCATCATGCTGATAGTCGAATTCTGTTTTCTGCCCGGTATTCTTGAGATATACGAATTCATCAGGATTGATTATAGATATTTCAGTATCATTTTTAATGAATATGCTTTTTGGATTGAGATTACCGATTAAAATTGATTCCCGATGCAGTTGTTTTATAAGTTTAAGCAGAGAAATGCAAAGATTGACAAGGTTGACGCGACTCCAATTGGGAAAAAGCTTGCGAAATTGGGATTTAATGAAAATCGAACGCAGCATGTTTTGTCCTTGAGGTTTAAGCATCGTATAACCTGCTATTGCGCCAGAATCCGAGTACACAAGCATTTTCGGGAAAATAATTTGCTGAATTGCGATATCTTCCGATTGGATTAACTCAAGATTCCGCTTAATTTCTGTAGGTATTGCTTCAAAAGTATAGAGTTTTATTAGATGTGATTCGTCCAGAATATAAATTTTATAAGCATGAGATTCAGCAAATAGCTTTTCAGGTTCAAACTCAATTATTCTGCCTTTATCATCGTAAACAGTATCAGTCATCTGTCATACTCGTACTCTCAAGAAATTCTTCTTTTTCAGAATCCCACCATTTTTTCCATGGCTTGTAATCGATGCCGAAATTTTGTCCGGTAAGCTCGAAAAGGAAACTCAGCGACCATAATCTGGTCCAGATTGTCTGGCTTTTTCGTTCGCCACGATTGATTTCCGGTGAATCAAGTCTGAGATTCTCGATTAACTCACCAACAATGGGTTTGTATCGAGCTCGAGCCAGACCGTAAACCGCATATTGCCTGAGTTCGTCATTCTTCGAGCGCATCAAGTATAGCTTTATCACATCGATTTTTGCTGTTCCGCCGTATTCACCCAAAACAATAAGAATCTTCTTTTTAACATCATCGCTTATTTCTTTCGACAAAAGCAAACCTTCGAGATAATCGAATTCTTTTGCTGCTCCAAGACTTGTAATCGCAGCGGTTCTCATCCTTTCATCTTCGCTGAGAACAGAATCACGCAGAATCTTCGCACTTTCATCGATTTTCATACCGCAATGCCCGATACACAAGAGCGCGTTGGCGTACATCATCGGATGTTTGTCAGTTTGCTTGAGAATAATCAACGCTTCGGTTTCAGCTTCCTTAACTCCGAGCATGGACAGGCTTAGGAGGGCGAAAGACTTGAAAACTTCAGCATTCTCCTCATCTTTGTATATTTCCCGTAGAATCGTGATGTCGTCCTCAGTGCCGATTTCTCCGAGAGCATAAATCGCAGCAAGTCTCACACTGAAGTCCTTGTCAAGTAAAAGTGCTCTAATAAAATGAACTGATTCGTCGGGGATATCCTTGCGTTTTACATAGCTTAAAATCGCTTGTTTTCTTATCTCAGGATTATTGTCATCGAATGCCTTGAGTATTAGTTTCCATGCATCGGGATTTTTCACATAAACTAAGAAAAACAATGCTTCTTCCTTTTCACGCTGGTTCCCTTCTCGCAATTTTTTAGCATATTCATCAAGTTCGCTTCCGAAAGAATCATAAAGAGCCGATGGGAAATCTACGAAGACCGCTTTTAACGGATATATTATCAACCCGCCTGCAATTCTGAACGGCGCGGTTAAAATGTTTTGCATGCGATGACCTGTTGTCATTTCTTCACTGATTATTGTTTCATTCCCGTAACTTTCAGTTGTACTGCAACTTGTGTTCATTGCAGTAACGCTGAAACCCATGAAAACAATAACAAAAACCGAGAAAAACACGCTTATCGAGCTTAAAAGGATTTTTGACATTTTTGCTTTAGCTTTTCTCTTATTCATCTGTATTTCTCGAATAGAAACCTGTTTTCGCAACAATAATATCAGCTTTACTAAGCATATAGTCGATATATCGAATTATATTTTATTAATTTATTTTGTGTTAAGCAATCAAATAGTATATTTGAAGTTCGACACTTGATAAGCGGAGTAAATATGGCAAAGCAAAATAAAAAAGATGACAAGAGTGGTAATGATAGACAAAAAACTCTGAAATTTGCGCTTGACCAGATAGAAAAAACTTACGGCAAAGGTTCTGTGATGCTTCTTGGCGAAAAGAAAGGCGTTCTTATCGACGGCATTT
>JAIOTL010000320.1 GCA_021106775.1 Planctomycetota bacterium
CAATCTTCACGGGTTATGGAGGAGCTAACATGATTCACGAAAAAATGGAAAAAGCGATAAATGAACAGATTAATGCTGAGCTTTATTCTGCTTATCTATATCTTTCGATGTCCGCTTATTTCGAGAGTATCAATTTAGACGGATTCGCAAGCTGGATGAAAACCCAAGCACAGGAAGAAACTTTTCATGCACTGAAATTTTTCGATTATGTTCATGAACGTGGCGGAAAAGTTGAGCTTAAAGCAATTAACGCTCCGGAAGCCAAATGGGATTCAGCAGTGGCAGCATTTCAGCAGACTTTTGAACATGAACAATCGGTTACGGGAATGATCAATAATCTTGTCGATATTGCAATCGAGCTTAAAGACCATGCGACAAAGTCTTTGTTAAACTGGTTTGTAGACGAGCAGGTTGAAGAAGAATCGACTGCTGATGGTTTACTTCAGAAGCTCAAAATGATTGGCGATTCACCCGCTTTGTACCAGCTTGATAAGGAAGTTGGTCAGCGAGTTTTTACTCCGCCAACTGCACAATGAACATTAAATTGAGGAATTAATGGACAGACAAATTGATGCGCAATCCTTATTTTGCATACAATACGGAATGTACGTCGTATCTTCCTTAAAAGATGACAAAAACAACGGTCAGATTGCTAACGTTGTGTTTCAAGTACAAGACCATCCTTTCAAAATTGCAGTTTGTATTTCGAAAAGAAATCTAACCTATGAATATATCAAGGTTAGCGGAATTTTCGGTGTCTCAATCCTCGAAGTTGAAACACTCATGGAATTAATCGGCATTTTCGGATTTCGCTCCGGTAGAGATATTAACAAGTTCAAAGATTACAGATTCGACTTGGGGGTTAATGGCTGTCCGCTTCTAATTGAGAACACGTTATCGATTATTGAAGCTGAAGTAGTGGATTCAATGGATTTAGGAAGTCATGTTTTGTTTGTCGGTGAAGTTGTATGTTCGAAAATGATAAAAGATGGTTCAGCAATGACATACGAGTATTATCATAAGGTCAAAAAAGGCATAACGCACGGAAATGCACCAACATATCAATCAAGTCAACAAACACAAAAAACAGAGATTAAAGAAGAAATCATGAAAAAAGAAAAAGGTCAATCGAGATACATTTGTGATGTTTGCGGATATGTGTACGAACCAGAAAAAGGAGACCCAGTAAATAACGTCGAACCCGGAACACCTTTTGGGGATTTAACGGAAGATTATCTCTGTCCAATTTGTGGTGTCGGGATAGATAGATTTACAGTTTTGGAATAAACCGGAATATAATAAAGGAAACGAAGTTTTGAAGTGGGTTTGCCCACATTTATTTACACACGTGAAAAAATGTCCAATGCGAAACTATACAATTATGTGAACAATATTGAGGATACGAAGTTTAGAAGTGGGTTTGCCCACCCTCAGCAATTTTGATGGCGTTGTATGCTGCACCTCGCAAAACCTGGTCGCCGACAATCCAAAGGGATAAACCGTTCTCATACGCTTCCGCATGCCTGATTCTGCCGACACCGACTTCAGTTTTACCGGAATAATTCAGCGGGTTAGGATAAATATCATTTTTGAGCTTGTCTTCGAGAACAAGATTCGGATTCTGCTCAATCATCGTGCGAATATCGTCAACATCGAATTCATTGCCAAGCTCAAGTGTTGCAGATATTGAATGCGCCCGATAAACAGGCACTCTGACGCATGTAGTGCTGAAAGTTATATCTTTGTCATCAAGGATTTTGCGCGATTCGTTGCGAAGCTTATCTTCTTCGACGGTGTTTCCAAAACGCATGATTTCGCCGCATTGTGGCAGAACATTGAAGGCAATTTGATGCGGATAAACTTCGGGTTCAATTGGACGTCTCATCATGTTTAGAGCGGTTTGCCTTCGAAGCTCTTCTACCGCTTTTTGCCCTGAGCCTGATACCGCCTGATATGTCGCAACAACCCCACGCTTAATGCCGTATTTCCGGTAAATCTCATATATCCCCATAAGGAAAATTATTGTTGTGCAATTTGGGTTGGCTATCAATCCTTTGTGGTTTTTCAAGGTTTCTATATTGATTTCAGGAATAACAAGAGGAATATCCTTATCCATGCGAAATGCCGAGGAATTGTCAATTACAATCGCTCCGCTGGCAATTGCTGCCGACGCCCACTCCCTGCTAATGCGTTCACCTGCACAGAAAAACGCAATATCCATTCCTCTAAACACATCGATTTCAAGCTTTTCAACGGTAATAACTTCATTGAAAACTCTGATTTTGCTTCCAATGCTTTTCTGACTCGCAAAAAGTCTGATTTTGCTGACTTCCAGTGTGGAACTTTCAAGCAAACTCAAGAACTCTCTGCCGACTGCACCGGTGGCTCCAACAATTGCGATTGACAAACCTGTCATAAATAATAAAACCCTTCAAAAATAGGTTGAGTTTCATAATAAATTAACTGTATTAAGTTTAACATATCTTGGTATTATATGAATTGTCTAAATTTTTTGTTCAGACTTGAATGATGAATTGAAACATTTTACTTTCTTTCATTTTTTCTTTATTTGAAGGAGTTAATCATGGCAGATTATGAAGATAGGGAACGATTTATTCCGATTAACAAAAACGAATTAACTGACCTTTTGATTGATTCAAGCGACATTGAGGAATCGGATGCGAAGAAGTTTCGCAATTTTTCGAAGCTTTTAGCGGCATATTATCATTTCGAGTATCACGATAATCTCGAAAACCTGAAAACGCTTTACGAGCCTTTTGACCCTGATGCTGACACGATTTCGCAGAAAGAATTTCCCAACAAGAAAGAAATGAAACAGAAGCTTTTCGAGGAGTTTGGCGAAACTTGCGAGGCTGCTAACTACGTTGAAATGAGTGATGAGGAGTTAAATGAGGCTTTTGAAGGTTGGACTCCGTTTGGTTTGAATCTCAAGCTTGACCTTGATGATTACGAGAAATTCTCGTTATATTATCGTGGTTCGGTTGAAGAAACGCACATGATTCGTGTTATGCCGAAAATTTGGAAACAGGTTCCATTTACGACCAAGATTTACAAACGTTTGGCGATTTTGATTAAAATTAAGGAAACGGATAAATTCAAGAAAAAATACAACTCAGAAAAAATCCTTGTGAAACTTTTCAAGAATGTTCCCGCACTTGACCTTGAAATGCTTTTCCCGACGACAAAACCGGCAGTCAAACCCCTTGACTTTGTGCAGATATATCTGCCTGTTTTGATGGGTATTGCAATGCTGATTTGGAAGCTTGTATCTGCATTTTTAATTGGTGCAGCACTGCCTCAGCCTAGTTTTATTAAAACATTAAACGGTGATGACAAGGCTAAGATTGCCAAATTTGAAGAAAGAATTAAAAGTGAGAATATATTCTTAAAATATGAAGCTAATCCTATTGAAGATGGCACTGCAATTAAAGGAAAAATACCACAGGACAAGATTGATGACTGGGCTATAAACATGAGAAAGCTCTCGGTGGATTCATTTAATACACAATGGTCTAAGTATCTTCTTGATCTATCAAACAAAGATGCTGGTGCTGAGCCAATTGTAATGCCAAAAGAAGGCTATGAGCTGAAGTTTACGGTGATGATGAAAAATGACCTTGGTCATGCGTTATGGCGTGGTTTACTCGCTGGTGGTATCGTCTTCTTCCTCATTCTCTTTGCTTCGTGGACATTTAAGTCATTTTTGAAATTTATGAAGATGAAGCAGAAATATGTCGGTACTCTTGCGCAAAATCTGTTTTTTCTGAATCTTGATAATAATTTCGGCGTTTTCAGCAATCTTATTTACAGTGCCGAGGAAGAAGAATGGAAAGAAGCTGCCTTTGCCTATTTCTTCCTTAACACCATCAAGGACAGAACATTCAACGAAGAGGAACTGGATGATTTTATCGAAAATTGGGTTGAAACCAACTGTAAACAGAAGGTGATGAACACAGAAGGTCAGGAAGAGGAAAGACCTATACTCATCGATTTCGAAATTGAAGACGCAATCCGTAAACTTGAGGAACTCAAACTTCTCACCCGAGAAAAAGATGGCGATAAAGAAATAGTGAAGGTTCTGCCATGGGACAAAGCACTTGAGAGAGTCGATTATCTATGGGACAATTTCTTTGAATATAATGCTGATTAAGCAAAAATCAGTTTAAAATATCCCGTTCGAAACTGAGCGGGATTTTTTTTATGTGTAATTTTCACATCGATATTGTATAAATGGCATATAAATCCGACATAATGAGAACTTTCACACAAATTGTAATATGCATTTAGATTTGCAGAAATTTGTCAAATTAGCACTGTTAATTACTTTCGTATCGCTTGCACCAGTTGCGATTTTATCTCAGGATGATGATGATGACATGGTTAAAGGGGCAAATCCACCCTCAGCACGTAATAGTATTGAGCTTGGTGATGGTCGCATCAAATGGCGTTATCATGTTCAAAACCGCGATTTAAATGATTTAAAACCATTACTTGATGAATATATTGTGAAAAATCTTGCGACAAAGAGTAAAAAACCAGGTGTCAATAAATACACGTTTTATCATGAGCAAAAAGCGATAATATTTATCATTGAGAAGAAATATATCGAATATGTACAGAAATTGATGTCGAAAATCGATGCTCCTCGTTCGCAAGTAATGATTGAAGTGAAAGTATTTTCGTTATCTTACCAGAAGCAAACTCAGTCAGGCTGGGATCTTTCGCATGAGATGTCTCAGGTTGTGGGGAATCCAAACTTGTATTATCGAGGATTCGAGTTTTCGTTTCAACCTGATGATTTCTTAACCGCTCTAACCGCAAACCCGCCTGGAACAGGTGCTTCATACTTGGCAGCTCAAGATGATTTTCTCGGGACAACTTTGTTTTTCAATACTGCGGGTGATAGTCTAAATAGAATGGGCTCATTAGGTGGTGCAGTTAGACTTTTGTCAAAAACCGAGAAAGTGAATATTGTTGCAAACCCGATTGTAACTGTGGAAGCAGGTTATGAAGTTAGCATCGTAACCGGTGAGGAAGTGCCAGTATCGACAACTAAAATAGTGGGCACCACAACCGTTGTAAGTACGACCTTTGAATCGGTTGGTATCAAACTTACGTTGATACCTAAGACTATCGGTACGGAATATGTTAATTTGTATGTCAAACCTGAAGTATCAGCAGTTTCGAGGTTTTTTGACCCAGGTGGTTCGCTTGCATCATATCCCATCATTATTCGTCGCAATGCTGAAACAACGGTTTCAATTAAAACTGGTGAAACACTTGAGATAGGCGGACTATGCTCGGACAGAACGCTTTTGAATTCAACGGGAATACCAATTTTGTCTGATATTCCTTTGCTTGGGTATTTGTTCAGGGCGAATCGAGTCGAAATTAAACGACAGGACATCGTATTCATCATTACGCCGACGATTGTTAAGCCGGGTAAAATTGTTAAACCAGAGCAGTTCTCTGCAGACGACAAAAAGTACGATACAAGACTTAAATAAGGTTTCAAAGCCATTAACAAGGTTGTTCTGGTTCAGAATGAGAGTTTGTAAACAAATTTATCAAGAGATATATGATTGCAAGAATTGCAGCAAAAATTGCAAACCAAAGTATATTCAGGTTTTGTTCAGCATGGGTTTCATGATTATTAATCGGTTCAAAATCAGAGATGCACAAATATAACGTAAAACCTGAAAGCAAGATAAAAATAATGACTGAAATCAGCAGATTTAACGCTTGCTTGTCCGATTCAACATCGATTTCCTTATTTTTCTGGATATTGTTCTGTTCTGATACAATTCCTTCGGCATGCTGAATCGTCTCACCTGACAGGCTATCTTGCTTGTGATTTTTGGCACTTAAAAACTTAAAAACATATTGATTGATGAACATAACAAAAAGCATGCTGAAAGACGTGAAATAAAAACCAAGCAGAAATAAACAGATAGATACACAAAGAAAAGTCAATGCAAAGAAAACAAATGAATGTTTAACATTTGTGTTCACTGTTGCTTGAATCGATGTAAACGTCAGTACGCCTGCGAAAACAACAAACATGATAAATATCAATTCGGGCATCAAACACCACAAGTTAGATTTAATCTGATAATATCATTGAACAAATATCGGTCAAAAAAAATGTTCGAATAACTCTGCGAATGTTGAATATATCCGAAAATTTGATTTAACATGGATTCGTGATAAACGTTTAACTCGCAAAACGCATCCTTAGCCCTACAATTGCGTATAATAGGATGTGAATAACAGGTAAACCTGCTTTATACAACAACATTGTTCATAGGACATAAAGTTGCATGCCCTATTGTAGATGTTGAAAAGAATAGCAGTAAATCTGCAATTGAACAGGAGCAAGCATGAGCGGTATAGTAACCAGCGGACTGTGGAAAAAACTTGATATGCGGAAAAGAATCTGTGTTGATATTGCCGGCTTAGCAATAATGTTCATCATCTCATTGATTTTGCTGTCAATGTTCAATCACGATTCATCAGGCACATCCATTAATAACTGGGCATATAGCGTATTGCTAATTTCGGTTGTGTACTTGTTATTGGTTGTCTGCTCGCTCTTTTTGCTATTGCGTTTCAAGAGGAAGATTTTGCCGATTCTTCTGATAATGCTGTATGTTGGACATATTCTTGCTGTCCTGGCAGTTTTGTTTTTTTCAGTTGATGGACTAACAAGCATAGACCTTGGTTTAGGTGGTGGTGTTACTATGGGCATATTCGGCATATTGCTCATAATTTCAATCCGCGACCTTCTCGGTGATATTCGCGAAGCCAAGTTTTGGCAATTGTTTTACTCAGATTTGAAAGAGCAAAAACAAAGCGGTAACCTTAGTGTTTTCTGGAAAATTGTACTATTTATCTGGCAACCGCAATATACCAAAGATGAAACCACAAATCCCATTCGCGATTTCGCTGAAGGCATCTTGATGGCGTTCATTCTCGCCCTAATTATCAGAACTTTCAGCCTGGAGGCGTACAAAATCCCGACAGGTTCCATGAAACCGACACTCTGGGGTGAATCCTTGAATCACGACGGCATGCTGGTCAAAGAAGGTGATAAAATCCTCGTAAACAAGCTGGTGTATTCCCTTCGCAAACCCGAACGCTTCGAAATCATCGTTTTCAAATACCCGCTGAACTCAATTAAAAACTTCATCAAACGCTGTGTCGGCATGCCAGAGGAGGAAATGCTCATTTATCAGGGTGATATTTGGCGAAGACCAGCAATTTTTGACGAAAAATCAGGGAAATGGGTTGGTGATGAAAATGCTGAATTTAAAATCGTTAAAAAATCTCTCCGCGAGCAGAATTCGCTCTGGAATCTGTATTATTCGTACAAATTCGCAGGCAGCATAAATAATCAGGGGAAAGGGGTTAAATGCGATATTTTTCCTCTAAAACTAGGAATTCCCAGAAATAATGATTGGACGCCGACGACGCTTGACCACGAACCGACATACCGCACACACCAGGAACGTAACCGGGATTATGTTGACTGGGAATATGACAATAAATCAGCATGGAAAACTGTTGAAATAGGCAAAGATATTGTGTTCGAAGCAGATGTAACCGACAAAAATCCGTCCGCCCTCGGATTCGCGAAGTTTATCAAGGACAGATTCGCGCTGCCCAGAAGTAATCGCGAATACGAAACATACTCGTTCCGTGATAAACAGGAAATTGAACAGAATGACCGTTCTTTTCCAGCATTTTCACCTGTTGCTGACATAAAATTTCGCTCAATCTGGCGTTTCAGCAAGGACGCATCCGCAAAGATTCAGTTTCATCGGGCGTTCGGCACGGATAATATCAGCAATTCTGACCTTTGGATCGAATTGACGCTTGGGACGGAGAAAACAGAACTTGCAGCACGGGTTCTCAGCGAAGACAGCGCGGTACGGACAATAAAATATCCGGGAGATTTCAGCGAATTGCTGAAAAAACATGATATTTTAATCAAACCTGACCGTGATGTCATCGTCGATTTTGCCTACGTGGACGGCGATGTCATTATAGAGATTAATAACAAGCATATTCTACGCTGGCAGCTCAAGCTTCCATTCACACTTCCGTTGTCTGTTGCTGGAATTGAACCACATGATGAAGTTCCCGAAACAGCATATTTCCGCATGATTGCTCTTGAGGGTAAAGTCAGCTTCAAGCATCCGGAATTTTGGCGCGACATCTATTATCGTACAGATGGTGTCTGCAATCCAACGGTGATTATTCCTGCAGAGAAGTATTTTGCTCTAGGCGATAATTGCACGAATTCCAAGGATTCAAGGCTCTGGTATATCGGCGTTTTCAAAGTTAAATTGGATGATGGAACGATTATTGAATTGAAATCAGAGATGGATCCGGGCGGGGAAAGCAAAAATGAACCTCAGATAGACCTTCTGAGAATGAGCAATCTTGATGATGCTGATTTCACAAGTGAAAACTTCCGATATGAGTTGGATGAATTGCGCTCTAATCATAAAATTGTCAGAATTGAGGATGTTTTCGGGGTAGTGCATAATGTGCCGACGCAAAACATTCAATCATTTGAGATTAAGAAGGCTCCCTTTGTTCCGTATAAGAATTTGCTTGGTAAGGCGATGATTCGGTTTTGGCCCCTGCTCGGTATGAAATTTGCGCGATAACGGCGGAACATCTGCAGTTTGCAATACGGATTATCAGATTAATTTGACATTTTCAAACCCGTAGGAATACTTTATAATAAGTGGAAAAAGAAGGCTTTGGGAATATGGATTTATCGATAATTAAACACTGCCCGCATTGCGATGCCCCGATGACTCCAACATCGTATAATATTTGTATCAGAGATGACGAGAAATGCACTTGCTGCGATTGCGTTCCACCTGAAACTTCCGAAAATGCAGAATCCGAGTGCTCAATTTGCTCGAAAACTCTGACCAAGCAGGATTTCATCAACAAAAATGCTACTTATTCTCACGACCAGATATTTTGCCTTGACTGCCTCAAAGCAAGTCGAATTCTGCAGAAGGATAAAGAAATTTATAACTGCGATTATTGCGGCACAGAGCTTACTCCGCTTGATTTTCTCGAGGATAACGCCGAAATTAAACGTATGCTTATTGTCTGCTCTTCTTGTATTGAAAAGCATTTCGCTACTGATGCAAAAGTTCAAAACGAAAAAATTGCTGAATCCAAAAAGACCAAGAAAAAACATAAGAAAAAAAGTGGGAAAGGCAGACAAAAAAGCGGTATCAGCGAGACTGTGCAGAGCTCGTTGAAAGCATTGGAAGTTGCCGTTAAAAATGCTGACGGTGCTGTCAAAAATAATGATGAAACTGTAAAAGATAACAAAATCGCTTCAAAGCTTGAAATCATTGATGCCAGCAGTGATGAGAAATCAGTCGAAACCGAAAAAGATACGAAAAAAACAGAATTAACCCCAAAATCCATGAGTCACAGATTGGGTCGAGACAAGCATGCGTCGAACAACATGGACTATCGGGCGGCACTGGGTTGTCTGGTGTTTTTGGTGCTAATTTTATCAGCAGGTATTTCATATTTGATTTTCAGCAAATATTCAGTGGATAAAAACAAAGCGACCGAAGACCTGGCGTTTATCATGCGTGCAGTGCGAGAAAAACAGGACGAACTCTCGGAAAGCGTGGAGCGGTTTGGAAATCGGCTGTATCACCTGGAACAGCTTGAAATGCAGCGCAGCAGCGACCG
>JAIOTL010000285.1 GCA_021106775.1 Planctomycetota bacterium
CCGTTTGAAGCTGAAAATCTGACAATAACGGTGAAAAATTATTCTAATATGTCTGCACAAGGGGAAATTATCATTCATCCAGGCACACATGTGTTAAAGAATGTTGAAATTGCTCCAAAAACGGAGATTGACATCAGCATAACGTTGGAGGAATTGATTAAGCTGTTTGAGAATTCTGAGAGTAAGGAATTCTCGTTCAACGATGCGATACTCGCTAAAAATCCATTATATTTTGTCGATTTAACGCAAAAATACACCATCAACCGTGAATTTCCGATACTTTTTGAGCTCAGAAACCTGACGAACACAAACGATTTGCGCCCTGCCAATAATTTCGCGTTTCTCACAATTAGCGAGCCTTTGATTCCCAAGGTTTCAGTCATCGGCGAAGATGCTGACAATGATATCGTGCGCATCTTATTCGGTTTGCTTCAGGAGTCAGGCATTCTGAAACTGGTGAAATTGAAGGAATTTCCAGAAGTCGTTTTTCAGCTTGGGAAAACTGCATTAAAAATCCCAGAGAATGTGCATCTTGTCAAATTCTTGAGAACATTTGTGGAAATGAACGCACCACCAGCATATTTTTGGAAGAAATCGAGCTTAATCGACGCGGAATCATTGCAAAAACTGTTCTTTTCATTGAAAAAGGTCAGCTATCACATTCCCAATACCGGCGAAACGCTTCTTGATTCTTCCAATGGAATACTCGGGAAAATTACACGCCAAAACGGCAAAACCAAGGTACATTTCAGCTTTTCGATAAATCCGTTAAATTCGGATTTCCTGCTTCGTTCAGAGATTGGACCGACACTTTTCAGTAAGCTTTTGAAGGGATTTTATATGGATTATATGAAATTACGTTTCAAACCCGCGTTTTTCACGGATGAGAACATTGAATTTACATCAAGCCGATACATTGAAAAGTTACACTTGCAAAGCCCTGGAAATGACAGAGTTACTGAATTCAAGGGTTTAAGTAAAGATGAAATAAACATTATGCTGAATCCCGGAATTGCCGGAATTTCGCAGCTTCAAATACCCGAAAAAAATCATTATATCGCGATAAACACAATAAGAGTGGTTATTGATATCGATGAATCAAACAAGTTAAACTGGTTGACTGCTGGTAAAAAGCGAACCAAAATCGAGCAAAAACCCGATGTTGACGACGAAACGAGACTCATGATTCTATTTATACAAATCGCTTTCTTGCTTGTGTTAGCAGAAGCAGTCTTATACAGAATGAGGTTATCTGAATAATCGAAGGGAATTTCGTTAATGTATGAGAAATGCACCTTGGCAAGAATTATCTCAAAGGTACATCGTGTTCGTTACCTCTGGTTGGACCATCTGAAAGGTCAACTATCTTTAATTCGTTAATATTGAAGTCGATTCTCAGGATTCTGTACAAAATTAAATTGAAAATAAATTCATCACCTTCTTCGAAGAATTTATTGGTTTTTTTACCATCTTTAGGATTGATAACATTCTCGAATTTTACCATTTTCTTGTTTTTGATGGAACTTGTACCAGCAACTTCCGGAAGCTTTACACTTTTCGGTTGAATCCCTAAAGTAATTTTATGATGGAAAACATTGTGTTTGAACGGCGTTTTATTCTTGTCCATGTACAATATGATGTTGAGTGAGGGTGTTTTTGGAAGAAGGTCGAACAGGTTTTCTGAAGAATCATGAATATTGAGTTTTGTTTCTTTCGAACTTACTATTGGCACAGTGGATATTGCAGTTTTGTTTCTCATATCCTTTGCCATTTTTGCACTTTCAATTTTTGCTTTTTCAATTTTTGCTTTAACCTCAGGAGGTAATTCCGAAACTTTCACAAACAAGCGGAACGGATCCATGAAATAGAACACCACACCCAGTATGCCAATGAGTACTATTAGCGTCTGCGCTTGTTTTTTTTGCTGTGGATTTAGAGCCATATATTTCTCCTGATTATATATTTAATCTTTCAACAAAAGCTCGAATGTCAGTGTTTCCTGGTTGAAATTGGGACTGCCAAGATAATGTTCAATCGCAACTCACCCATTTTGATGAAATTTTCTGATGAAAGATAAAAATCCTCAATATAATTTAATTTTGGAATTATTCCTTTTGTCAGAATTTCCTTACATTCGGGACAACTTTTAAAATCATCAACCTCATTTTTCAGCCTGAATATTGCATACTCCGGGCATTTACCGACTTTGTTTGTGCAATAATAACAATCGTGTCCAATTTTTGTTAATTGCGACATAATGCGCCAGAAATCTTCCATTGAAGCATTTCCTGATACTGTCTGCCTAATTACAAGCTCATATCCTGGAAGAATCGCACGAGTCGGTTTATTACGCTTGAATTGGATTTTAAATTTCGAGCTTCGAGAGGATTTGGTGGAAATAGCTTCGACAAATTCATCAAGAATTTCACCGGCTTCTGCTACTGAATGGCAATACCGCTTACTAAGGTCTTCGTTTACTTTCTCGTAAAGCCTTCTCTTTCTCTGAATTTTTTCGACGGAACCGAGTTTGAAGAGAATTTCTTCGAATTCCATCTGTCGTTTTTTGAATTTTGAATCAAGCACATTATATCTGTCTTTTTTTTCCTTTAATTGTAGGAAATAAGTCGCTATCGGTAATGAAAGCGAAAGAACCATAATTATTATCAATGCTGGGGTAAGCAATGCTTGGCTGTTTTTTCGCGCCATTATTATCTCCTTATTTCTTTTTATCTTCCGGTTTTTCTTCTTCAGGTCTTGGTAAGATAGGTTTGTCAGCAGTCATAATGATTCTGAAATAGCATCTGTTCTCATCCGTTACATCGCTTTCTTTATAGCCTGTGGGTGCAGTATCGAACTCGATGGTTGAGATATTGGATTTTTCCTTAAAATCCTTGTCTACCAGCAATTCGTCTCTTAAAACACCAAGCTGAATATCAACAAAACTCTGCATTCTGTTGAAAGAACCTGGAACCTGAGGATTCTGAGGGTTGTCGTAAAATAAACCGAAAATTATTAGTTTATCGGAAAGGTCTTTATCATATGAATCAGGATTGTAATTCGCGTTATAATTTATGTCGGTAATGGATGCATGTTGGTAGAAATTTTTGGTTTGCCATTTTGAGTACAATTTTTCGAACAAAAATGAGAAATTGATTCTGTTTGCCCATGGTTGTTTCAGGGCAAGATTTTCCTGAAAAATTCTTGTACCTTCCAGGAAATTGTCATCGTATCTTTTCCTATCTTCCTGATTCTTCTGGAAATCTTCTTCAAGCTTTGTGTGGTCAAGGACTTTTGCTTTATTTTTGGTTTCCCAGCTAAAGGACATAATCAGAATGACGAGTGTAGCGAACAAAACCACAGTGTAATATGCGGTAACAATAAATGTCCGCATAATCTTGCGCGAAATCGGTACAACTCGGTCTTTAATCAAATTAATTTCAAACATATTATATTCCCGATAATTACCTTAGTTTTATTTAATATCTGCTCGCATTGCAAGCCCAGTTGCTACTGCGAACATCGGTCCAACAGTATCAACGAATGTGCTTTTTCGAGAAGCATGAATATTCTGAAGTGAAATATCAAAAAGAACATTCCAACCTATCGAAGGAAGCTCAAGATTTTCACCTAAGAAATCTATCAAACCAGGAAGCATGGCACATCCGCCGGTAACATGAATCTCTTCAAGAACCGATATATAACGTTGTGAAATGAAATATCTCAACGTGTCGCGAATCTGCATGATAAGGTTGTAAAACCCGTCCTCAATCAGTGTCTGCTGATTCTCCATGAGTTTTAGTATGTTTTCCTGAGAGTTCGGCTCGCCGAAAACACCACCTGTTTTCAATTCTTCGGATTCTTCAACAGACATGTTGTAAATACTCTTGATTGCCTGAGTAGCATCAGATCCGCCACCGAAAATATCTCGAACAAATATTCTTCCCTCATTGGTTAACACGATTAAATTTGTAATTCTGTTGCCGATATTGAGAAGCAGCGTATTTTTTTCGACCATACCGTCGCTGACCTCTAAAAAGGCGTTTGCAACTGCAAGTGAATCGACATCGACAACAACAGGTTCAACACCAACATCGTAGGCAAGATTATAAATCGTATCAACAGCTCCTTTATGAGCAGCAACGAAAATGCCTTCCATCTTTGGTGGATTCTGAGATAAATCGAACGGGAAAAGCTCCCAGTCTATCAGCGAATCCGAAATGCTGAAAGGTACACTCTCTTGTGCTTCAAAAGAAATCGCATTGCTGAGATTTTCAATCTCCATTTGAGGAAATGAAAAAAATCTCGGTGCAACAAGGTTTCCCTGTAGAGAAAATGCAGTACGGAGATTCTTGAAACTATGTTTTTTTACCATTTCAGACAGAACATCAGCAATTTTATTCCAATCGGGTTGCCATTCTTCTTCTGAGCTTGAATATATGCCGGAGTCAGGATCGATATCGGGAATAGGCTGAATTGCCATGTCACGTGCAACATATGTCTTACCAACTTTTTGCAGAAGCATCGCTTTAATGCAAGTTGAGCCAATATCTATTCCTAATACTAAAGGTTCAGCCATTAATGCTCCTTTACTGGATAATAATTCTACTTTCCGAATATGCATTAATAACAAAAATTTGGATTAAGTTCAATTCTAAATTAAAATCCATGTTGAGTTTAAGACAAATTATAAATCTATATTCATTAAAAATTGGCTTTTTTGCGAAATTTAGGCAAAAAATGATTCTGCATTCTTA
>JAIOTL010000269.1 GCA_021106775.1 Planctomycetota bacterium
CCATTCTCGACCAGAAATGTTCCATTGCGCGTAAGCCCGGTAAGCTTTACCTTGCTGAAATCCTCAAGGTTTACATAATGAAATTTCGTGATAAGAATCGCTTTTTCCGAGTTACCAATCATGTTCTCGATGCTCGAATCACCAGGCGCAACGATAAGATTTGTCGGGATGGGACCAGTGGAGTCAGGCTGAGGATTCGCATGTCCGGTGTTTTCCGCGCCATCTTTTTTCGCGGTTTTCCTGTCATACGCCAGATTTACGACTTTGCCACTCTCAACCAGATTAATTCTGCGCTTTTTCACACCTTCGTAATCGAACGGCATACCCGGCAGTAAATCGTTGTAAACATTTTCCTCAATGTTCAATTTCTCGTCGAAAAACTGCTTGCCAAGTTTCCCCGCAACAAAGCTCCTACCCTCAATATAAGGCATCGCGCTGAATCCACAAAACGTTAGGTACAACAGAATCTCCGCGAATGCCGCAGGTTCCAGTATAACAGGTAGTTGATTTAACTCGTCAAGCGGGATTTCTTTCGGGTTTTTGCTGCTCAGAGCCTTTGAAATTGCAACGTCAGCAATTTTTTCAGCATCTATGACATTAATGCGATTGCTGGATTCATAACCCCAGCCTCCGCTGTTATCCGTCTGCATCGTCGCTGATGCGAATGAACTTGTTAATTTACTCTGTGCTTGTACACCTCGAGAATTCAGGTAAGCAGTACTTCTTACGGTTGAAATACAGTTTCCAGAAACTTTCAGCCCAAGTTTGTCCCCTTTCCTGATGATTTGCTCAACTTTGCCGACATGCGTGTCAACTGAAAGCTCAGCCGTTTCTGCATCGAAACCCTTGGAATCATTGATATTATCAACATTATCGTTCAAAGGCAGAATACTTTCATCTGCTGTTGACAATTCAGCAAGTTTTTTAGCGCGTACAATCGCATTGTGCAGGCTTTTTTTATCGAATTGATTAATATTTGCAATCCCCTGCTTCTTGCCTGAAATCACACGAATTCGAAGATTCCCTGTATTTTTGGAAGTCGGTTGCGAAATCCCGTTATCAGCAAATCTAATATAAATCTGCTCTACGCCTTGTGAAATAAGTTCAAGTTCAATATCATCAAACTTAGAAAACAATGATTTAGCATTATCAATTATTTCGTTCATCCTCATCCTTCCCTTCCTCAGTTGATTCTTCAGTAGAGTTTTCACTTAAATTTTCACTCACATCCTCACCCATATCTTCTAATTCTTCATCTTCGTCGAAAACTTCATCGTATTCAGCCTTGAGCTGCTCAAGCTTTTTTTCATCAATATAAAACTTTACTGGCTGTAGCTCCTTTGTTTCCTCTTCAACAAACTTCATCTTCTCAATCTTAGTCTCTTCCTCTTTCTTCTTTCTGATTTCCGATTCTCTTTCTTCACTTTTTACAAGAATTTCCGGCAGACCTTCGCTGCTTCCCTTGATTTCCTGCGCAAATTCCGGTTTCGCGAGACGTTTTTTCCGGGTGCTAAATTTCTTTACTACTACCGGATTTGTCTGCGGAGACAATTCAACAATTGGAAATTTCGCTTGAGAGAAAAGGTGGAAGATTTTTTCAAGTATTTCCTTATCTTCCTTCATGTAAACTTCATAGCTGTTGTACACACCGCCTTCATACCACAAAACATCGTAAACACCTTCAATTTTGCGTAATAAATTCAGAATCTCGCCCCCTTTGCCACGTGCAACAATTGTATAAACAACAGCAGACGCCCTTTTCTCAAGCCAGTCATCAATACTCCCGTTGTATATCAAATCACCGCTTTCACCGAGTTCAACCATATAATCAACAAGCTCAGCAATTTCCTTGGTGTTCCGAGCAGAAAGCAAAACCCCAATATCCTCGCGCTCAGTATAATTTCTCAGGCATTCAAGGATATTTCTTGCCTGAAAATCTTCCGTACCCCACAAAGGGTCATCAATTACGACAAATGCAGGATTCCCGATGAATTTCTCAGCAATTGCCACTCGACGACGTATCCCACGCGGAAGCGTCTTGAATCTTCTGTGAGCTATCTGTTCCAGCCAGAAATTCTCTAAAACCTCATCAACAACAACACTAAGCTTATTGCCCGAATAACCTCGTAATTTCGCACGATTGCGAAGAAATGTTATGACTTTCTCGTCAAGTTCGTACGACTCTGCACCGCGGAGATACCGCACAAGCCCTGATTTTACCTGCTCCTTTTCAAAAGGTATAACCTCCTTATTCTCGTCGATGCCCATGACAATTGAGCGAGAACCGTAATCAGGCGTGAGTAATCCAACGATTGTCTTGATAAGCAAGGATTTACCGGCACCGGGTGGAGCAATCAAGCCGAACCAATTCCCCTGCCAGATGCGCATCGATATCGGTCCGAATTCACGATAATTTCCGAGATTCACACGCACATTCCTAAGCTGAATACTCGCTTTGCTGTTGCCCATCTTACCTATATTCTACATCCAACGATTGCTTGCTTATTTCACCTGCTTGAGAGTATCTTTTCAAGCATTTTTCTATATTTTTCAATAAGTTTTTTCTCTTTCATGCTTAAGGGCAGCGATTTGTCTTTGTTTTCCGAGGATTTTAACCGATCCAAAAGCTTCTCCGCATCGATTAAACTCCCGTCCGCCTCATTCTTCCTGTCAATGTGATACACTTTCTCTTTTTTGGTCTTAGTTGCACCCTCAGATGCTTCAGGCGCAGTTTTCAGGGGGTCAAGCTCGAATTTTGCTTTATCCTTGTTTTCCTGCGAATTCTTATCTTTTTCGCCCATATTTTCATTTTCATTCTCAAGTTCGGTTTCAGGGTCAGGTTTTTCCTTCTTTTCATTCATTTCGCTTGCTTCATTCTTATTAGAATCCGCATCTTCATTATCCCCTTCACCCTCTTTTTTGTCATGCTTTTCATCTTCATTGGGAGTTTTCTCTTTTTCAGCCTGTGTATTCACATTCTCGGCGATAGCATCCTTTTCAGCATCTTTTTCAGCTTTTTCATCATCTTTTTTCAGTTTCTCAAGCTTTTTGTCCGTGTCAATGTTGGAAGCATTAGCTTTGTTTCGAGCATTTGTTTCGTCATCGAAAGCAATTTCGGTATTTGTGGGGTTTACAACGTTATTTATCCCCGCAATCACAACAAACAGAAGGACAATGTACGTAATTAACCCAGCGAATCTGTACGCCCGTTTAACGTCTGAATTATTGTAAGATTTCGGCACACCCTTACGCGCAATCTTTGCCTTCGCATTATTTTCAATGAATTCATCAAAACTCGTCAACTTCGAGCCCGAACATGCGCGCTCAAACGCTGTCAGCAACTCGCTGTCATATTTCCTCTCAACATCGCACCAATGAATATAATGCTTCAAATCTATCCGCTGACGCTTAAGATTGATATAACCGATAAACGCAGAAAACAGTAGAAACAGGAAAATACCAGCACAGAAATACGGCACATGCAGCACAAATGACTTCCCCAGCACCTCATACCCCGACCCGTTTAGCCACAATATTGCAATTGAAAGCACCCAAAGAGTCAGACCGCAGGCAAACCCGAAAATAATCGGACTGCTGCGCCCAATCACCGTAAACACAAACCGTACAAACTTGAAACGTCTGAACCCGAGCGAAACTTCTTCCGAAAATACTTCGTCCTGTGCCAGCTTTTTATTATCTTCCATACCATTATTTTACACCATCGCTAATCATCAGGCGAATACTTTGCCAGTAATTTCCGAAGTTTTATAAATGCAGCATGCATCCGTGATTTCACCGTACCTATCGGAATATCAAGCGCCTTCGCAATTTCCTTGTACTGCATGCGCTCAAATTCACCCATGATGAAAACAACACGCTGGTCCTCCGGAAGCTTGCTTATCGCCTCCTGAATCGCCTCACCAATTTCAAGACTCTCACTATGCTGACCCGGCTGAGATTCCGAAGACGAAATCGTATCGATAATCTGCAATTCATCATCATTACCCGAACTTGAACCACCCTGAAGCGAGACTGTCCCTGGTTTGTTCCTTGTCGAACGATAATAATCGATAAGCAAATTCCGTGCCACCCGATACATAAATGTTGTGAACTTCGCTTGCGGCTGATAATTCTTCGCTGACTTGAATAACCGCAGAAACAACTCCTGAGCCATGTCTTCCGCCTGAGATTTATCCCACAAATTCTTGTAAAAAAAGTTGATTACCATTCTCTGATGCCGTTTAACAAGCTTGTTAAATGCAGACTTCGAGCCGGCTTTTATCTCTAACATAAGTTCAACGTCAATGTCCACCATGCATTTAACCTGAAAATTCGTGTAAAAATATTAGCTGTGGTTTTGTCATTCTGAACGGAACGCAGTGTAGTGAAGAATCCAGGAAGTTTACAATTTTGGAACATCTTGCTGGATTCCTGCTTTCGTAGGAATGACATGTAACCAGACCAATTTACTAATACCAAAAGATTATTGCACAAACACAAAACAATATCAATTCCGAATAGCAAGC
>JAIOTL010000087.1 GCA_021106775.1 Planctomycetota bacterium
AGTTCAACCAAATTCTCAGTCAGTTTTTCAGTGTTCATTGTAAGCTCCATAATTTGTGCTAATTTTCGTTATGTTAGCAGGAATTTTATGAATTAACAGGTGATTAATGAATCTTTGAAGTATTTCTTGAGAGACTCTTTATGACGTGATAGTATTAAATGTTATTCAGAATAAGGAGATATTATGAGAACGAGTATTGTTTATGTTTCATATATTTTTGGTCTGTTTTTTTTCATGGGATGTGGGAGTTGGACAGTAGAGAATCCTAATCCCGAATGCGAAATAATGTCAGTTAAGATAATGCCCGAACAGGTAGATGCTGAGAGCGTTGCACATATAATAATCACCACCAAAGTGAAATCAGGCAAGCTTTTCCGTGAAAAAGATGATTTCGAGATACAGCTTTTCAATGATATTGGCGATGCGTTTCCAATGTTCGACGACGGAAAGCACGGTGATGAAGAAGCGAAAGACGGGATTTATGGCACGGTTTTATCCGATTGGACTGCGCCTGCAACTACCGGACTTGTTAGCTTTGAGGTTAGAACAATATATAAGAAAAACAAAAAGCAGAATATTGTGATGTTTGCGAAAGGAATTCAGCTTGAGGTGCTTGAGAAGAAAGTTGCGCCAACTGTCGAGAAATTCAGCATCACACCAATTGAGATTGAGGTGAAACTTGAGCATAATCTTCTGTTTTCCGCGAAAATAAGCGACGAAAACGGGTTTGATGATATTTCAACTGTAATCGTTGATTTAACAGCGTTTGGCGGAGATGCAAGTCAGATGATGTTTGATGATGGCAAACACGATGATGGTGAAGCAGGTGATGGATTATTCGCATTTATGCTTGAGAATTTCAAGGCTCCTAATGAAATCACTAAACTTTCCGCAACAGTTGGAGTAACTGACAAAGATGGATTGACAGCAAGCGAAAATTCAGAAATATCAACGTACCCGACGCCGAATGCACCAGCAATTATCGAAAAAATCACAGTTGAACCGAAAAAAGTTTTCTTCGATACAACAATAAACCTTATTTTCACTGCAAAAATATACGACCAAGACGGTTACGAAGACGTAAAATCAGTAAAAATCGACCTATCCAACCTGGGAATTGATGAATTACAGATAATGTTTGACGACGGGACACACTATGACAACGTTGCTTTTGATGGAGTTTACGGTTTCGTCATTGCGGATTTTACGCCGATTCGAGTCAGTCAAAGCATAGAAATCAAGATTATTGTTACGGATTCGCAAACTCAAATCACTGAAAAATCTGTATCGGTGGAAATTGTCGATCCAGCATCGCTGACAAACAAAAACAATCCTACTCTCGATGATACAACCGAGGAAAACGCTTCCGATGAAATCAAAAGCAAGTTCAAAAGTATGTACGACGGCTTAAAATCCTCGATTTATCTGAAGGAAAAAGGCAAAGGAGACAATAAAATCAGAACTTCCAAAATCATCATTAAAGAGGAAAACAAATGGGATCCTGGAATCGTCGGGTATCGTGGTTTTCGCGAGGGTGGTATGGAAATTGTATTACCAACAGAATGGAAACTTTCGAGGAATCATGAATTGGCAAAAAGCGTCTGGACACTGAATTTTAAGTCGGGGTATATCCGAATTGAGATGCTGCCTTACAAAGTTGGTGATGAGGACGCTCTGAACGCAATGGCACAAAATTATCACGATGAATTGAAAGAGAAATATACTAAACAAGATGAAGCAGGCGAGATTATGCACTTGAGTTACGACGAACGCTTTAAGAAATACAAAAGACTGCTTGATCAGGACTCTATCTGGTTCGATTATTATATTGTTGCGAATAATGATGATAATATTACGCATTCGGTTTATATGTTTTATGCTCTGGAAGCGTCTTCAAGCGTTGAAAACCCGATTTACCGAACTTTCAAGATAGAGTTTGTACGCATCCCGATAAAATTCAGAACTAACGCTTTTGATATTTTCGTGGACAATTTCATCGTCAAATAATTTCTCGATACAACCTTGGTTTTTCATTGTATTTAACGAGTTTTAGGGAATAAAACTTGAGTTTATATGCCTTGAATATTGCACAATTTGTTTATGTTGATAACATTTTCCTAACCGAGTATTTTAACTCACAACTCTTGAACTGCTGGCGGATTAAATGACAAAGCCCGTTGAACATAAAAAAGTGATATATTTTTGCGGAATTTTAGCGAGCAATCTTGAAGCCCTTAATGCTGGTGCGGAACAGGTAATTCAACTACTAGGCAGGAATGTTCTGCAGACCGAGCCTTATGAGCATAAATATACGCAGTATTACGATGAAGAGATGGGTGAGTACAAACTGCGCAAGTTTATTGCATGTCTTCCGCTTGAATCACCCACGAAATTACGAGAAATCAAGCTCAGAGCAAATGACATTGAAGACATGCTTGCGTCCAGGCTGACTTTGCCGTTTTCACGACCTGTAAACCTTGATCCCGGCTACATTGATGAGCCTCGGATTGTGCTTGCCTCGTGCAAGGATTATAACCACCGCATAGCCATTGGTGAAGGTGTTTATGCGGATTTGCACCTTATTTTTTCGCGGAAACAAGGGTATGTCGGCATGGATTGGAGTTATATGGATTATACGGATGACACTGCGAAGTCATTTTTTATGCAATGCCGTCAGATTTTGCGGTCGGAGCGTCTGAAAACCTTATAGTTGCCGGAATACATGCATTTGAACAACCGAGAAACATCGAAACTCTAAACATATTGATTCAATCAGTTATAAGTGTTGGTTTTATTGACTTCAATGGCAATTATGAAAAATTACTGAAGGAAGATTGAATAAATCCGATAGAAGTATTGTTATCAGACATAACTTATATTTTATAAAACGTAAAAAGTATTAGATAAGTGATAAGTTTTATTTTATAATAATCGTAAACTATATTTTGTATTGTTGATATATTTTAACGGTTAGAAAAATACCTTTTTAATTTATAAGTGAGTTGTGTTATAATATAACTTCTGACCTTAAATATATTTGTCATACATATTACACGATAGGAGAGATACATGGCACGTAAAGAAAGAGAGCCCAACGAAGGCTTCAAGTTCACTGAGGACGATTTAATGATATTGCGAGATGAGTTGTACGACAGCTCATGGGAACTTTTCCTGCAGGATTTGAGGAACAGGCTTGAGAAACGACCGGCAGTTTTCAAGATTACCGAGAGAATCAAGGAAGATATCGAGCGCATCGGTGACATTATGGAGAGCGAGAAGAAATCGAAATCGAAAACCAAGACGTAACACTGCGTAAGTTTTTCGATATTTTTTGCTTATAGCTAAAATTAAAAGAACCTTCAGAGGAATTTTCTGAAGGTTTTTTGAGTTTAAGTCCCCTTTGCATTGTTTCCAGAATTTGCCTGGTTTTGTAGAGGAAGTATATTCATTGTCATTTCTGCGATAGCAGGAATCAAGCAAATGGTGGAACAGGCTTCCAATCCTGTAAATATTGACGGTGAGTATCAGGCAAGATGCATGACCTACCGACAATGTCGCAAAATTATTGTAACATTTTAATAGGGTCGAAAATTAATATCCTTTGCCGAGGCTTTTGGTAACCATGCGTTTGGTAATCTGGCGTTGAACTCGTGCAATTGCGTCCAGAAGCGGAATATCCTTCGGGCAAACCTCAACGCAAACCTGCGAATTCGCACATTCGCCGATACCCCCTGTACCCATCATCGCATCAAGCCGTTTATCAGCATCAATCTTGCCAATCGGATGCGTGTTAAACCGCGCAACCTGCCCAATTCCAAACGCACCGACAAAACCCTTAGCAAATTCTTTTTCCGTGGGCATGTATGTGAACTGCGGGCAAGCATCGACGCAGCATCCGCACGTCATGCAAGTCGAAAGTTTGTATTCAATCTGCTGAATCTCATCTATTTGCAGAGGTGGCAAACCCAGGTCATGCGAGCCATCGATTGTTGTCCATCCGTGAATCTTTTTCAGCGTCTCGAACAAGCGTGCTCTGTCCACCCATAAATCGCGGATAACCGGGAATTTGTCCATGGGTTCGAGAACCACAGTCTTATTCGGCTTTTCAATGAGGGCGGTGCAGGATTGGCGTACAGTTCCGTCAACTTTCATTGTGCATGCGCCGCAAACTTCCTCAAGGCAGTTCGCTTCCCATACAATTGGCGCAACTTTCTTACCTTTTTCGTTTTCCGGATTGGTCTGAATCACCTGCAAGCATGAAATTACGTTCATTCCCGGATGATAATCAATTTTGAAGCTTTCCCAGTAAGGCTTCCTACTCGGACCATCCTGCCTTTTCACCTTTATTCTTATATAATCGTTCATATATATAACTCCTTATTTTGCTTTCACCACTTTTGTGTAATCACGTAAAACAGGCGTGCTAATCGACAAGTCAACGTCCTCGTATGAGATTGATGCATTACCGGTTTTCTCGTCGTCGAGAACGCAGATTGTTGTTTTCAGCCAATCCTCGTCATTGCGTGTGTATGCATAATGCTTGGTACCATCGGGGTCTTCGAAGACTTGAAAACGACTTTCAGGCAGTTCTTTTGTTTCTTCTTCCGTGATTTCCTTGTAATGTGCACCCCTGCTTTCTTGGCGAGCAATCCCAGTCTGTGCAATCATGCGTCCCAGGATAATCATGTCTTCCATGCAGCGTGTGAACAGCAGTGTCTGGTTAGCGTAAGTTTGCAAATCAGGATTTGAGACCTTTCCGATTTTGTCCTGAACATCTGCAAGAATATTATCGAGTTCCTGTAAACCCTCGTTTGTACGCACAACTGTTGCAAATTTTGTCATGGATTCGCCCATAATATTCCAGAGATCGAAGATATTTTCTCCACCGTCACGATGTTTAATTTCTTCAAAACGCTCTATCTCAATATTTTTCTCGTTTTCGAATAAAGATTGTGGTAAATCTTCCGCAACCCAGTCCTTTTCGGTTGTGTACATGTAAGATGCGGGACCTGCAAGGCGTAAGCCGGTGTGAATACAGCTCAGGAGTGCGTTTGCGCCGAGTCGATTCGCGCCGTGATACTGATAATCACACTCACCGGCAGCATACAGACCATCGATATTTGTCATGAAATTATGCGGATGTTCGAGGTCAATTTTACCGGTTTCTTCAGGAGCATTCTCGTCCAGATGATACTGAACCCAGATTCCGCCCATGGAATAATGCATTCCCGGGAAGATGCGCATGGGTACTTTTCGCGGGTCGTCGCCAACGAATTTCTCGTAAATATCAAGCAGATTACCGAGTTTTTTCTCAACCCAGTCCGCGCCTTTGTCGCGCACGAGATGCGTTATGTCAAGGTACGCCTCGTTTCTGCCACCGACGCCCATACCCTGATTCACACAAATCGTGAAGATTTCACGCGTTGCAATATCACGCGGAACCAAATTTCCATATGCCGGATATTTTTCCTCCAGGAAATACAAACGTTCTTTCTCAGGGATGTCCTGCGGCTGTCTGTCGTCGCCCTTTTTACGCGGAACCCAGATTCTGCCACCTTCGCCGCGGATAGACTCGCTCATGAGCCTGAGTTTATCATGCCCGGGGATTGTCGTCGGGTGAACCTGAACAAATTCTGCATTTGCGTATTTTGCTCCTGCCAGGTATGTTCGAATTACTGCAGCACCTGAATTTGTCAGCGAATTCGTTGTGCCGTGTCCGAAAACCATACCCGGTCCACCTGTTGCGATAATAACAGCATCGCCCGGGAAAGATTCTATTTGCATCGAATGCATATTGATTGCGACGATTCCAGCGGTTCTGCCTTGTTCGTCCTTGATTATCCTGAGCATTTCCCAGAATTCGAACTTGCGAACATTTCCTTCTTCCTCATAACGCCGAACCTGCTCATCCAAGCCGTAAATCAGTTGCTGACC
>JAIOTL010000440.1 GCA_021106775.1 Planctomycetota bacterium
TATATCTTATCTTTATCATCGAGTTTTAATTTCGAAAGTTGAATATTTAATAGGACACCTGTTAGTATATTGTTGAAATCATGGGCAATTCCACCAGCAAGTATTCCGAGTGATTCCAATTTCTGTGTATTTAGCAAATCTTTCTCGAATTTAATTTTGTCCGTAATATCCTTGAAAATGAGTACTATTCCCAATGAATTATTCTTTGAATCCCGGATTGGAGTTCCAGTATATGTAATATAGCGTTCTTTACTATTTTTTGAGACGAGTGTTGTATTTTCAGAATAATGGATAATTTTACTGGTTTGAAGCACTTTTTTCACAGGAACATCGAGTTTTTTTTTATGTTCGATGTCGATGATTTTGAAAACAGTATCGATATGTTTACCGATGGCATCAGATTGATTCCATTCGGTGAGTTCTTCTGCGAGTTTGTTCATAAGTGTGATTTTGCCGTCAATATCCATGGAAATCAGCGCATCTCCAATACTCTGAATCGTAACATCGAGTTTTTCTTTTTCGGTTTGAAGTTCGATTTCCATTTGCTTTTTATCAGTTACATCTTCGAGGATAACAAGAACGCCAATGATTGCGAAGTTTTGATCAACACTCGGTGCCAGATTGTATCTGAGCTGTCTTTTCATGCCCGCATTCGTAATAAATGGTTTCTCATTAACCGATGTAATTCCTGAATTCAGGCACTCGGTGATATCTTTGGTGATTGATGTGCTGAAAATTTTGTCAATTTTAGAGGATTTAATCTCAGCAATCTTGTCATCCTCACAGACATTAATAATTTCGAAGAATTTATGGTTTGCCTCTATTATTCGATAGTTATTGTCTAAAGATAATATACCCACAGGTGCTTTTTCGATAAGCAGTTGATATTTTTTTTCATTTACGAGCAACTTTTGCTCAGCAAGTTTTCTATCTGTAATATCGTTATGTATCGCGAGAATCGATTTAATACTTCTGTCATTAATTGATTCGGGGATATATCTAATTTCAAAAAACCGTTTACCGATTAAGGTATTCCAGATTATTTCGACTTTTTGCGGTTTATTTGTGTTAATTGTCCATTCCAGAGTCCTGTTCAATAAATTGCACAGATTTTCCGAAATGCCCAAATCTTTGTATCTTTTCCCAGAAAAATACTCTGCTGATTTTCCTGTATAATTACGTATAGAACGGTTTATGAAAATAAAACGCTTGTTTATGTCCAATCTTATCACGATATCAGGTATGCTGATTGCAAGTGAGTGAAACTCTTGTTCTTTTCTGAGTAGGTTCTTCTCTGCTGATTTCCTGTCAGTGATATCCTCACCAGAGAGGATGATAGCTGAGATTTCTTTATCGTCATCAAGTAGTTTTGAGCTGTGCCATGCAATAATTCTTTTATGCTTCGACTTTGTTTGTAGCGGACATTCGAGATAACTCACGGCGGAATCGTACTTATTCTGCAGATCATTGAACCATCTTGTTACTTGCTCAATTTTGCTCTTAGGTATACAAAAATTGAACCAGTTTTTGCCAATTATCTCTTCTTCCTTAAGCTCAAATAGATCGCAACCTACGCTGTTAATCACTTTGATTTCTGCATTTTTATTGAGTACAACAAAAATGACTCCCGAACTATCAAGGTATTTTTTAACCTCATTTTTACTCTCTATAATTTTGCTTCCAATCCTAAAGGATTCAGTGTTTACATCAATTTCTTCTAAATCCTTTTTTAGAAAATGCAAATCCTCAGGTGACATATTATTCATTTTACGCCCGTTGCCATTTAGGTTCAATCAACTAAATTTCTTAGAACACCAATTTCAAAACAAAATAATTACATTTTTTACCCTATTTACAAGAGAAAATGTGCGTTTAATATATATTTTGCAGATTATTGTCAGTTTCGACAAATTTGAAATTTCAAAACTATCTAAAATTCCCAGAATTGCTCGATTCAGTGTTGGAAAAACTAGCATGTCAATTCAAGCGACCATCCGGAACGAAGCAATCTCAAGGAATCCATCGATTGCCATAACAACATAAAAATTAAACATTTGCTTATGAAGTTTAGTTGCATCCACGGAACTCGTGAATCATTAATTATTCTCGGATATTGAATTTTCAGAGGTAGTTTTGCGCATGTTAATCGGTGATAATTATGTCAGTTTCCATCACATCCAGAGCCGACCGTCGGTCAGGATAAATCTGAAAAAACCTGTCCAATCTCGTAATCTTGAAGATATCTAGAATATCCCTGCGTAATGAAGAGAGTTTTAGCTTGCCGTTCCCAACAATTATCCAGTTCCTTAACATTACAAGTTTCCCCAAAACAGCAGATGATATGTACCATACATTTGAAAAATCGAGTATCAAACGGACGTTTTCCTTGTCTTTTGCTAGTGCAGCAAACTCGTCTTCTAAAAGCTTAATTCTATCCGCCTTATCGAGTGATTCCTCAATAAAGGTTGCGATTGTTATATTATCAATTTCTTCAATTCTTAATTTATCAGTCACAACAACCTTTCATTTCATCATATTGCTAACATCGGATTGAATTATGTATCAATATACAATAAAACGAATTATTTAATCCTTTTAGTGCTCATAAAATGATTATTACGGAAGAATCTCAAGCTCAATGCTGTTCGATTCGACGTATTCACCGTTAAGAATCTGAGTTTTTACAGTAATGAAATATTTGGCAATTTTAAATTCCAGAATCTCCTGATCGTCCGCTAAAAAACAATCGCTTTCCATGATAAACACTTTACGAAAGGTTTTTCCGGCTTTCAAGATTAATGGAGTGTCATCAGCCAATTGTTTCATTTTGTGCATTTCGTCTTTGAATCTTTCTTTGCGAGATTCCAACTCACCTTCAATTTCGAATATAATGAATGGGTTTGTTTTCAACAGACGTTTGATTTTGAGCTCTTTTTTACTCACATTTTCCCACACAACATCGAATTCAAGTGCATCACCTTTGTATATCCGGTTCTTATTCACTGAAAGCGTAAGTTTTAATCCACCTTTTTCTTCTGCTGTATCTTTCAAACCCAGTTTCCGCTTCAAAGATTTAGGAAGCTCAAGCCTAAACCTGCTATCATCGCCAAACTCCAAAACGATTTCGTCACCTATAGCATCCTCGCAGCCCAGACATCTGTCATCACCTTTGCCATAATTGCAGAAAAAGGTAACCTCATATCTAAATTTGACTTTCTTGATGAACGAAGTTTTCTTGTTTATTGTAAAAATTGTCTCAACCATGCAGTCGCTGACTTTGTTGTTCTTCCAATGCTCATCTTCTTTAAGTTGCTTCCAATATGAGTAATAATCGATGAATTTTGCTGGTTTTTTGCTTAATGTTCGAGCGACAATCTGAATAATATCGTTCTTTGCTGGCTTTTTATCTTTGATATCTTTGACATCATCTTCTTCATCATCATCATCATCTTTTCCGGTATCTTTGCTAAATGAATACTCATCCAGACTGTACTTTTTTATCAGATTGAAAACGTCAAATGGGGACTTTATCAAATCACCTTTGATGAATTTCGCGCCAAAGTTGACAATTTTGCCTGATTTTGCTGCTTCCCACTTATCTTCCTTTGATTCAATAAGATATTTCTTGCCGTCGTAATAAAATCGTTTTTTATCAGAATCGACAATCTTTCCAGTTTTTCCATCAGCTATAAAACCGATTCCAAGAAAACGCATTTCCTTTTTATTTGTGTTGCCTATCCAGATAATTCGCTCATCATTCCCAACAGTTATCCGATATTTCAATTCCTTTTGCTTTAACGTTTTGTTGACAGCATCTTTGACAATTTTATCTGGCTTAGGAGTTTTCGAGCTTTTCGAATAAGCACTAAATGTAAATACTGCTAAGAGCACAATTGAAAGGATTTTGATATTCAGTTTCATTATTGATCTCCAGCAATTTTGTACACTGTCAAGCAAGTTTCGAAAGGTTGTCATTCGCGTGAAAACGGGAATCCAGACTAATACATTATCATATTCTAACTTACCCTGGATTCCCAATCAAGTTGGGAATGACAGATTTTTTGAACCCTTTACTACTTTCTTGACAAAGCACTTGTTTTAACTTACAAACGAGCAAAAACCTGTTTATATTATAAACTATCAAACATTTGTTATACGAATTTTACTCACCCATATTCTCAAAATCGGGAACAATATCTTCAGTTGGCTCAAGTTTTTCCAATCTTGTCTTCAATTCTTCCTCTTTTTTCACTGCTGATTCAAGGTCTCCTGTTTCTTCCGCATCATTTATATCATCAATTATAGCAAGGAATTTGTCTTTTTCGGGGTCATTGCCATCAACAAGAATCATCTCGTCTGCAAGCCCAATTTCATCAAGAATCGCTTGCAACTCGTCGAGATATTCCTGGTCGTTGATATCCGATTCACGCAATTTCGAATCCAGGCTGGAATTTCGTACTTTTTCGATTAAACGCTGAATCGATTTCTCGTCTTTTTGCTTTTTTAATCTATCCAGGGCGTAAATATACCTTTTAAGTGCAATTCCTTCGAGGTTCGAACGTTTGGCTTCGCGCCTAATCAGCGATAACTCCGTTTTCATCGCTTTCAGATCTTCCCACAAATAATCAACTTCGATATCATTGCCGGTTTTCCGTTTCTGCTTTATTTGATCAATTGAGCTGGATTGTTTTGCCGATAATTTCCGCAGCTCAACCTGATGTTTTCTGCGATCGCGCTCAATGCCAATTAATGCTGCTTTCAAGTCCTTAAGCTGCACAGATTTTCCGAATAATTCTTTCATAAATCCCATAATATCTCCTATAATCCATTTGCAAATATA
>JAIOTL010000409.1 GCA_021106775.1 Planctomycetota bacterium
ATGCTTTGGCGTTAAGCGAAAATGTATTCCATTTAATTGACCGCAATGAAGATTCGGCGATATATTTATTAAGTTCTATGCCGAATATGGCAAATCGCATGTTATTGGCGGAAAAGCATGTAAAAGCGGAGTTGGCAGCAGGCATATCGTGGTCAATTTTGTAGACGAAGCAGAAAATACTCATAAAATCCTTACCGAACATTTTTTTCCAGTGCATCAGAGACTGTATATCCTCGCCGGTAACCCAGTTTTCGAACCTGAGCTTGTTCTTACCGGATGCTTTTCTGCCTTTTACCTCGATTAAGACGTTTTCATCAGTTCCGGGAACGAGAATGTCAAAGTTCTTTATTGACTCATCTGTTTTTCTGTCCATAAACTGCTTGAGGTCTTCGATGCGATAATGATGCAATTTGCGATATTTTAGATACTCGATTACACACCACTCATACAAATTCATTACAATCACCGATAAAATTAATTAACGGATTCTATCACAAATTTTACAGAATGCAAAAAAGGGATGCATGAAACATCCCTCTTTGTATGATTTTGCATTTATTCCAGCTGATTGTCGCTGAAACCTTTATTACATTCAACTCAACCGCGAAAGTTTTTCGATTAGTCGTTTCGAGCAACTGTTCTAAGAGCCGCATAAACCAGGGTTCCTCCGGTGAAAAATACGCTGAGAGCATATGAAACAAGGAATGCCAACACAAACAATACCAGTGATGACACAATAATCGTGCCAGCAGTTATATCGCTCATGGTCTGAATATTCATATTGAAAAATCCGTAGAATTCATTGAGATAAGGCACCCATTCAGTTGTTTTAGCAAGTACATCATTTGCAACTGGTAACGCTTCACCCCAGAGAAATTCTCCAGTATGCATGAAGTTTATCAGAGCAAGAGCGAAATAATTTACTAGCCCGAACAGTGCGAAACTCGAAATAGTGAGTAACATCAGGAAAATCGTGTAAATGAGAATTCTTGGGAACCGAAACACATAAAGTTTGAAAAATTTTACAGTCAGACGGCTCATACGCCTCGAACGTCCAAGACCGATCATTGCAGGTGGAAGGTAAATACCAATTAAGAAAGCTCCAAGAATCAAAATCGCCAAAAACATGAGAAGATATTGCCCATATGCAGCTGTTATCATAGCAGTATTCGCTGACGATAAATCAGTTGGGAAATTGGATAGATTAACAAGAGCATATAGAATCCCGCCGAAAATGCCCACAATCAACAGGGGCCAAACGATGGAAACCGAGAAATGCCCATAAACGTATTTAATTGAGCGGAATATATTCGGAACAAAACGCTTCTCAAGCTGAGCACGCGTCATATGCGATATGGTAACAGGAATTGACCAGAATACTATCCACGATAACGCAATCGATCCGAAAAACATGAAATCGTTAACTAACAACGATGTATTTTGGATGATTGGTTCGGTTGCGTTGTACAAATTGATTACGAATAAACTAAGCAAACAGATTATTGCTGTTCCAATAAGACCGAAAAGCAGCTTCCATGGGTGTAATGCCAGAACAAATGCTGAACAAAGCTCAAGCAAGTACATCTTCGCTTTATGACTGAATAAATCATAGTCAGAAGGTGCTTTCAACGGTATCGATGTTGCAAATACATGTACATTTTTTTGGTGTTGTCCAACATTTGAATCTAACACCGGTTCGAAATTTCTCAAACCTGCGGGTGTCCCGGAATGTTTGAGGTCAGCATCAATCTCAACTGGTTCAGTTTCGATAATAGGTTCATCGTCCATAATCACCTCTGGTTCTATGTCAACAATCTCTTCAACAGTTGGTTCATATTCGGGTTCTTCTTCATCGACTGGCTCGTCGTCGTCTGCAATTTCAAACTGCATCGGTTCAGGCTCTTTAATCATAAATTCATCATCAACGTCTGATTCTTCCACTGGAGCAATATCTTGGCTTTCGAAAAGTGTATCAACCGCGGAATGGTCGTGTTCGGAATATGCACTTATCATCTGTTCATCGTCATCTTTCATAGCCAGATTCAGATCTCGAGCTGCAGGGACTGAAAATCCTTCGAAATCCGCTTCTTCATCCTCAAATATTCTATATTTATCTACATCGATTCCCTCGCCGTCAGTAGCTATTTGCAGCAATTCGTCTTCTGCGCCTTCTTCTCCGGGTTCTGCATACAGATTAAGTTCGATGCCCTCATTATATTCATCTAGAAGCTCGTTGAGAATCTTAAGCTGGTAATCATCAAGATTATCAATTGATTTCAACTGATCTAGTATGTCTTCAAATTTCTCTTTATTTCGTGTTTCGAGGGCGTCTCGAGCAATCACAACAAGCTGTGAAAAAAGTTCTTCTGTCACTGTTATCCTCCAAAGTTTTATTGTTAATATTTTAAATCCTTGTTTGATTCAATGCAAACAATTAAAAGTCGATTACAAATTGTTGTAGTTTTTAATATAAAATTACTACAATTATAACATTATTCAACATGTAAGCATTAACAATATTTTAAACCTTATTATGATACAACATTTCTTAAATCGACATTAAACAATTGAATTTTTAATAAAATGGGTATGAAAAAAATATTTTTTGTCAACTCCTTTGCTTCATTGCAGAAAATACTGCATTCGAATTCATGTTTCAAGGTGATTGAGACTGCAGATTCTGAAGGTAATGAATTCGTAAATGCACGTGAAATTAAGAAACTTGGGGTGAAAACCGCTGATGTTGATGCTTTGGTTGTGCGCACGAATTGCTATGTGAATGCACAGATGCTTGACTTGTTTCCAGCAGCAAAGGTTGTACTTAGAGCAGGTCATGGTTTTGACAATATTGACGTTTCGGAATGCTGCAAACGCGGTATTCATGTATTCACAACGACGGGTGTTTTTACAGATGCCTCTGCGGATTTGGCAATTGGTTTAATGTTGGATGTTGCCAGGCACATTTCGCGTGCAAACGAGTCGATGCATGATAGAAATTGGACTCGGAACAGTTTTACTGGTTTTGAGTTTCGAGGGTTGAGAGTCGGTATAATCGGGCTTGGTTCTGTGGGTTCTGCGGTTGCTGAGCGTTTGATGCCTTTCGGATGTGAAATTATAGTTTACGATCCTTATAAAAATCCAAATTCCCAACATCAGAGCGAAATTTCTGAATATGAAAACCAACTTTACAAAAAGTTTCCCGATATTACCAAAATCGAAAAAAATGTTGAATTTGTTTCATTTATAGAATTGTTACATACATCCGACATTGTTACTCTGCACGCGCCATTAACCGTCGAAACTGAGCAGATGATTGACACTCAAGAGCTTAAAATGATGAAAAAATCAGTAATAATCATTAATACCGCACGGGGCAAGTTGGTCAATGAGCAGGCACTTTATGATGCTTTGATAAATAAGGATATTGCAGCAGCAGCAATTGATACTTTTTCCGAAGAACCACCGACAAACTCGAAACTTCTGGAGCTTGATAACCTGATTGCCACGCCACATCTGGGAAGTCGAACCCACGCATCACTTGAACGTGCGGTTACCGCATCCGAAAAAATCCTCATCCAAACGCTGGTGCATAATGATTTCTCAGGTGCACTCAACTACGATTTTATCCAATAATTTGCCAAAACACTTAATTTGCGTTTTTAGTAAAACATGTAACAATTTACCTGTCATTCTGAGCAAAGCGAAGAATCCAGACAAGTGTTCTGTCAAGAAAAATATGATGGGTGTCATTCCTGCGAAAGCAGGAATCCAGTATTTTACTGAATTAGATAAATTCTGGATTCCCAATCAAGTTGGGAATGACAACTTCTTGAAATATATGTGCCAAAGTAATAGGTTAAACTGACAAAGGTTGTATGCATCCAGATATTGTCGAATCCGCCAGCAAATTCCCGACGCAGAGCGGGGTGTACATCTTCAAGGATGACGACGGTACCCATTTGTACATCGGAAAAGCAACCAATTTGCATAGTCGCATCCGTTCGTACCTGATTGATGGCGCGGACACGCGACCGCTCATCGGACTGCTCAAAATCCGCGCAAAAACACTCGAATTCCTCGTTACCAACCATGACCGCGAAGCACTTATCCTCGAAAACAACCTCATCAAGAAATTCAAGCCGCTCTACAATGTTCACCTGCGCGACGACAAGACATATCTTTCAATCCGTGTATCCGTGCAGAAAAAATTCCCGAAACTCACGCTTGTACGCAAATTCCGCAAGGATGGTGCGAAATATTTCGGTCCGTACACGTCTGCATCCACGCTGAAAACCGGCATCGACGCCATACGCAGACATTACCCACTCCGCAGATGCTCCGACCACGAGTTCCGCAACCGCTCTCGCCCCTGCGTTTACCACGATATCAAGCTCTGTCATGCGCCATGTGTCGGGAAAATCAGCAAGGAAGATTATGCGAAAATCGTCAAAAATATCGTTGATTTCCTCGAAATCCGTAGCGAAGATTTGTTACGGGATATGAAGGTGGCGATGCTGCATGCTGCGGAAGTCATGAGTTTCGAACTCGAAGCGACATTGCGCGATCAAAATGGAGCGTTAGAATTTATCCGCATCCGTCAGCACGCACATATCCCGGACTTCGAAGACCGCGACGTTTTCGCCATTTACCGCGCCTCCGAGGAATTGCAGATATTTTCTACCCGATACCGCGAGGGCAAACTGGTTGAAACGTCCAGTCATCATTTTAAGACGCCACTGCCGGACAGCGAAATCCTCAACCAGTTCCTGTCCATGTTTTACTCCGCTGCCATCGAGTATCCGCGCGAAATCCTACTGCCAGTCAAGGTTGACGATGTGGAAATACTGCGAAATTATGTCAGCGAGAAGGCAAAATGCGCAATCAGCATAAAAGTTCCAAGGCGCGGTCAACTCAAACGTCTGCTGGATTTAGCGTCCGAAAACGCCAAAGCTGCTTTCAAAGACGCACTCAATCAGGAAACGCAGGAGGAAGCAACGCTTGAGGCGCTTCGTGCGAATCTCGAACTCAGAAATTTCCCGATGAAAATCGAATGTTACGATATTTCGACGTTTATGGGCAAGCAGACGGTAGGTTCGCAGGTTACGTTTGTGCACAGCAAGCCGGATAAGTCGCAGTATCGGCAGTACAAAATCAGCGAGGAGAACGCAGGCAACGATTTTCATGCGATGGCGGAGATGCTTGGGCGTCGGCTTCGCAGAATCAATGAGGAGAATGATGAAGCACCTGATTTGATTGTCATCGACGGCGGACGACCGCAGCTTAATGCGCTCAAGGATTTAATCAGCGATACGGGGTATGTGGGCGTTGATGTTGTGGGGATTGCGAAACAGCGTAAAAAGCGCGGGTCGATAAAGTTTCCGGAGCGTGTGTACAAGCCGATGCAGGATAAAGCAACGATTATCGAGGCGGAGACGCCGGAGAA
>JAIOTL010000018.1 GCA_021106775.1 Planctomycetota bacterium
AATATTGCAGGCATACAAAGGATTCGAAATCTCGCCGATGCTGATGAACTGAATCTTACTATCAATACAAAAATCACTAAAATCCTTAAAAATCGACAAAATCTCAGCATTATCTGATTTTCGGACATATTCTTCAAACGGATTCGTCGAAATTCTTACTGTTTCGACTTCAAAACCATTATTTTCAAAAACTTGCGAAGCTTTTTTATTAAATATCGCAGCGTTCTCAAGTAACTTGAAATCATGTGCATCTACAAATTCAATGCCAGTTGTGATGGTTCTGATTCTCATACGACTCCGTTTTTCTCGATTTTCGAGAGTATGTGCAGAATCTTGAGTGCAAGTGCTTTAGACTGTTCTTCAGTGTATCCAAGTGTTGTGATATATGGCGTACCGATGCGAATGCCGGAACCTTCTTTCGGTGGTCGCGTATCGTTTGGCACCATTTGCTTGTTGACGATAATTTTATTGCGTTCCAACGCTTCTTCCGCCTGTGCACCCGAAAAACCCTCAAGTCGCACCGAAAACATATGACAATCTGTCCCGCCTGAAACAATTTGATACTTCTCACCAATAATCTGCGACATAACCCGCGCATTGCGAACAACTTGCGACGTATAATCGCGGAAATCCTGCGTTAATGCCTCTTCGAACGCGATTCCCTTTGCTGCTATCGCCGCTAAATTCGGTCCTCCCTGACATCCAGGAAAAACCGCTCTGTTTATTGCTCTTTTGAAGGTTTTTTTGAATATTATCGCGCCACCACGAGGTCCGCGCAAGGTTTTCTGGGTCGTGAAGCTGCAAACATCCGCAAATTCCGTCGGATTTGGATACACCCCACCTGCGATGAGACCTGCATAATGTGCAATGTCAGCGAGGTAAAATGCGTTTACGCGGTCGGCGATGTGCCTGAATCGTTCCCAATCAATGAATCGCGAGTAAGTTGATGCACCTGCAATGATTAAATCTGGATTGAATTCCGATGCGATACGGTCAATGACAGGATAATCAAGCAGTTCATTCTCGCCGAGAGTGTAATGAGCAATCTGAAAATCGCGGTAAGAAAAATTAACTTTGGAGCCATGCGAAAGATGCCCCCCATGCGCCAGGTCAAGCGAAAGAATTTTACCACCCGGTTTCAGCAATGCCTGATACACCGCCTGATTCGCCTGCGTCCCTGAATGTGGCTGAACATTAGCACCCTCAGAATCGAAAAGCTCACACAAAAGCGCAATCGTTTGCATCTCTATTTTGTCCGAAACCTCGCAGCCACCGTAATATCTTGCTCCCGGATAACCCTCAGCATATTTACTGATGATAGGATGCGCATTTGCCATCATCACCGCTTCTGAAGGTAGATTCTCTGAAGCTATCAGATTTATCACATTCTCCTGACGTTGCAATTCCTCGGCCAGAAGCGAATGTATCTTTTCTTTTTTGTTGCTCTCATCATTCAAACTCATTGAAATTCCTTTTCACTTGAGATTGATTGTCCTAATTGGATGGTGTTCCGCGCCACCTGACTGCAAAATTGATTCAAACACAACAACACGGTCAACTTCGTAATCGCAGATATAAAAACCTTCGTGTTCCGCAATTACTTGTTTAACCGCCATGCCGTCAGAGTTACGTTTAGCACGCCCAAGTGTCAAATGTGGGTTGAATTTCTTATGCTCAGGTTTTATTCCGAAATCTTCCATCGCTTCGTCAAGTTCATCAGCCATCTTAGCCAGATTCTGCAAATCACCATTAAAACCTGCCCAGATAATCCGCGGGTTCATCGGAGACCCGAAAGAACCGAGGGATTTCAAGGACAATATACCAGCTCGATTTTCTCGAACAATTTGTTCAGTTACCTTACAAATTGGCGCAACATCATTTATATCTACCTCTCCGATGTATTTAAGGGTGAGATGGAATGTTTCTGGGGAAGACCAGCGGAAATTCTCAACTCGTTGTTTCAATTTATTTTGAATAGCTACGAGTTTTTTCCTGATGTATTCGCTACTCGGAATAGCAATAAATAAACGCATTTCAGGCATTTTTTCCCATCAATTCTGTTGTTTAAGATGTTTATGGATAAATAACTAGCAATGCTTACTCAAATTTGTCGAAAATAACTCATGAAATTTACATTATCGCAAAACATTATATATATATTAAACTTAAAACACGGAGAGCACCCAATGTCAAAAGGCAAAATCGGAATAACATCGCAAAATGAACTTGCACTTATGCGCGAATCCTGCAAACTTGCTGCGAAAACATTGAAATTTGCAGTTGATTTGACAAAACCCGGCATCAGCACAGGTAAAATCGACCGCATGGTTGAGGAATATATCCGCGATAACAATGCAATTCCTGCGCCTTTGAATTACAAAGGATTTCCGAAAAGTATCTGCACTTCGGTGAATGAGGTTGTGTGTCATGGCATTCCGAGTGATACGCATTATTTGAAGGATGGCGACATTGTAAACATTGATGTTACAACGATTCTCAACGGTTATTATGGAGATACTAGCACCATGGTTGCTGTTGGAGATGTTTCCGAGCAAGCATTAAAGCTGATTCGTGTTACGCTCGAATGTCTACAAAAAAGTATCGCCGTTGTCAAACCTGGCGTTTATACGGGGGAAATCGGCGACAAAATTGAGGAGCATGCAACGAAATTCGGTTTTTCTGTTGTGCGTGATTATACCGGTCATGGTGTTGGCAAGAAGTTTCATGATGAGCCGATTATCTGGCATTACAGCGGGAAAAAGGGTGTGAAAATGCATCAGGGCATGACTTTTACCATTGAGCCGATGATAAACGAAGGTACTTGGAGGGTGAAGACGCTTAAGGACTGCTGGACGGCTGTAACCCAGGATAAACGGCTTTCCGCGCAATTTGAGCATACATTAATCGTAACGAAAACGGGGGTTGAAATTCTGACATTACTTGAGGATTCTGATTCAGATGCTCCTGGTGGCAACGATTATTAATTTTTTCATTTTCTTGTTTTTTATCTGTAAAAAAGTATAATATATGTAAATATTTTTTACAGGTGCGAAATGCAGGAAAGCGAACTCACTCGGTCCCAGATTTACCGTACTTCGAGCATCACGTTTGACGACCTTGAATCATCTGTGCCGAAAGTGCAGGAAGTTATACGCCTTGCGAAAAGGGTTGCAACAACGGATTTAACGGTTCTGCTTCTTGGTGAGTCCGGCACTGGCAAAAATTTCCTGGCGCAAGCGATTCATACATCTTCGAGGCGTCTGCTTGAGCCGTTCGTCGTTGTAAATTGTGCTGCTTTAACTGATACCTTGCTTGAAAGCGAGTTATTCGGGCATGAAAAGGGTGCTTTTACCGGTGCTGAGCGTGAAAAACGCGGGAAATTCGAGCTTGCAGGTGCAGGGACGCTCTTTCTTGATGAGGTTTCGGATTTATCGGCAGCAGCACAGGCGAAAATATTACGGGCTGTTGAGTATCGGCAGTTTGAGAGGGTTGGGGGTGAAGCGACATTCAGCACGAAGGCGCGTTTCATCGCTGCGAGTAATCGCGATTTGAAAATCCTCGTAAAAGAAGGAAAATTTCGACGTGATTTATATTATCGGCTTGCGGAGTTTACGATTTCGCTTGTCCCTTTGCATGAGCGTTCTGTTGACATACTTCGACTTGCGAATAAGATTGCGCATGAATCTGCGAAGAAAATGAAGCTTCGATTCAGCAAATTTACTCCTGAGTCAGAAACCTGGTTGCTGCGAAATCCCTGGACGGGCAATATTCGCGAGCTTAAGAATGTGATACGGGTTGCTCTCGTGCTTGCTGAGGACGGGATTATTTCCGCTGATTTGCTCGAACAACATGAAACTTCCGAAAATAAGATTCAGGCGAGTGGCGAAGCACTTTCGATGCAGACGGTTGAGATGCTTCACATAGAAAAAATCCTAAAGTTGACAGGAGGCAACAAGTCGGAATCCGCACGAATCCTCGGCATAACACGCCCTACGCTTGACAAAAAAATCAAACAGTACAAAATTAATCTTGATTAATTCAGATGATTAAGCACTTGTGAAATTGACGTGATTGTTGTGCCATGCCATTCCTGCACTTCATATTGAACAACATCCTGACTAGTATTTGCATCAATCATTATAGCTGTCATGCCCATTTTTTCTGCACCAGTGAGTTCAAAACTGCCACCATCGCCGATGTAAAGACAATCTTCAGCATTTACATCCAATGCATCCAGAGCAAATTCATAAATAACTGGTGAAGGTTTTTTCACTCCAACCCGGCTTGAAAACACTGGTACATCAACAAAATCGGCAATATGTAATCCTTCCCATAAATCTTCAAGAACAGATGAACAATCCGAGATAAGTCCGATTTTTAATCCGAGTTTTCGTAGATTCTGCAGAGTTGGAATAACATCAGTACGCGGTTCTAAGTGATTTTTTGTGAATGCCATGATTTTTCCATCAGCAGCATCAATTTGTTCAGAATTAGGATTTACGCCGATTTCATTTGCGCAAAAAACAACACTTTCACGCGTGGTTTGTTGACCGGTTGCCCTTAATTTGTAAGCTGAGATCCATTGCTTCTGAAAATCACCTACATTCACACCAACTATCACAGCTATGTCTGCCATGAAATTATCGTAATCATGCTGAGGAAAACTATCAACCAATGTTCCAAATAAATCAAAAATTACTGCCTTGTATTTCATTTTAATCTTGATTTCTCTTTGGTGGTAAATATTTGCTGGCAATCGGATAACGTCTGCCGATTCCAAACGCCTTATTCGATGTTTTAATCGTAGGGGCTGACTGTTTGCGTTTGTATTCGCTGATGTACACAAGATTTATTACACGCTCAATTGTGCTTTTGTCAAAACCTGTTAATTCCATGATTTTATTGAGGTCGAGATGTTTTTCAAGGAAAAGGAACAGAATTCGGTCGAGGATTTCATATTCAGGCAGATTGTCCTGGTCGGTTTGGTCTGGCTTCAATTCTGCGCTTGGTGGTTTTGTAATGATACTTTCTGGGATGATTTCCCCGTTGCGGTTGAGAAAACGCGAAAGCTTGTACACGACAGTCTTGTAAACATCGGCAATCGGCGCAAACGCTCCCGACATATCACCGTAAATTGTGCAATAACCGACGGCAAGTTCGGATTTGTTGCTTGTTACAAGCACCAGCGCGTTTGTTTTATTTGCAATTGCCATGAGTATATTTCCGCGGATTCTCGCCTGCAGATTTTCCTCTGCAACATCAAATGGTTTTTCCGGGAAAAGTTTTTCTGTAATTTGCAGATAATTAGCAAAAATTTCGTCGATTTCGACAATTTCAAAAGAAACATCAAGTTTTTTCGCAAGTTTTTCAGAATCCAGGATTGAACCTTCGGATGAAAAACGCGTAGGCATCCCGAAACATTTCACATTTTCCTTACCGAGTGCATCCACCGCAATTTTCGTTACAAGCGCAGAGTCTATTCCGCCTGAAAGCCCTATTGCAACCTTGCTGAATCCACATTTATGTACATAATCACGCGTACCAAGCACAAGACCTTTGTATAAAAGCTCAAGGTCGAAATCTTCGTTGTTCGTCGGTATTTCAGGGAGTTTGGTCGAAATCTCAACATGCTCAGTAATTCGTGTTTGTGCTAACTCGTCAATATCGATGACGATGAAATCTTCCTCAAATGCTTTGCCTAAATGCCTTAGATTTCCTTTTGCATCAAATACAAGCGAATGTCCATCGAAAAGAATCTCGTCGTTTCCTGCAACCTGATTGGCGTACACGGTTGGAGTATTGTATTTCCGGGCGATGCCTGCAATCATTTTCGTTCGGAGTATTTCCTTACCTTGAAACCATGGGCTTGCCGACAGATTCACCAACACATCACAACCCTTTCGCACCTGCTGACTAATTGGATTATCAGGATAAATCACATTCAAATACCCGATATTGTCGTTCCAAATATCCTCGCAAACCGAGACACCCAGTCGAATATTTTTGAATTTTATAACTTCACCTTCAACACCTGGCTGAAAATATCGAGATTCATCGTAAATATCATACGTGCAGAGCAGCATTTTCGGAACTTGCGCGAGGATTTTACCCTCCTGAATCAGCAATGCGGAATTGTGCAGATATTTGGTTTTTGGCAGCGGGTTTTGTGTCGGTGCACCAAGCAGAATTGCAGTTGAAGAATTATCCGTCCATTTCTGAACTTTAGTAATCGCAGCATTAACATCCGTGATAAACTGAGGTCTGTCAAGCAAATCCCGCGGTGGATATCCGCAAATCGAAAGCTCAGTGAATATTAGCAAATCAACACCATTCAACTGTGCTTTGTCAAAAGCTTCGCGCTTTTTACGCAGAATCTCATGGAAATTACCAACAGTATAATCAAGCTGAGCTACTGCAAACTTCATTCTTGCTCCCGAACTTACCGATACAAAACTTACTCACAATCTATCAAAAACTATGGAAGATGCAATTAATCAAGTGATTTATGAAGTCTAAAAAATAAATCAACTTGTAATATCTGCACAAGTTGTCATTAAATCCTTAAGGAATGAACAATGGATGAAAAATCACCTCGAAAATGGTAGAATTTAATCGGATTGCATATGCAAATCAGGATTGTATAGTAATCTGTTTGATATTTACTAATTATGCTATCAGAGGAGAAATAAATGACCCCTTTAGAAAATTTCGACGATATAATTAATGACTTCAAAAACGCATATCAAAATCGGAAGATTAACTTCTTCGAGAAACGTAAAGATACGCTTAACGACTGGATTAAGATTAAGAAACAGAAAGAAGAAATTAATGAATGGGTGAAGAAATTTAACGACATCGAATACGGCGAAATGAATTTAAAAGCTGAAAAATGGATTGCGAAGCTTGACGAGGAAGAAGCGAAAGTCATTGAATATTTTGGAGATTCACCTGATAACCATCCTGAATGGTTCGATGACGTGGAACACAGACTGAATGAAGCGGGGATTGATGTTGAGTTCGAGAGTCCTGAAAACGAAGGTTTGCGTTATGTGAACGATAATGGGGAAATTGACCCGAAAATCGATGGTTTTTCCGATTTCTGTGGAACGGACATTGATATTCTCGTCAAAACCCTCCGTCAGTGTGCGATGGATTTGGAAACTTCGTTTGGCAACTTCAAAACTGATGAGCTAAGGTTAATTCTAAGGCTTTTCGGCGCGAGGGCAAGACTTTTGCAGGTTCTCATGGAAATGGACAGAATCAAGGATACGCAAAGACAGATGATAAGCGGCTCGGTAACTGTTTTGAGGACAATTCTGAAATCTTCGCCTATGGTTGGATTTATCGAACCGTTTCACAGCGGATTCAAAGACAAGATGAACTGGCTTGATTACGTTATAAGAACCGAGACTGAGTTGCGAGAATTCAGGCAAAATGTAGTAAATGGGAATGATGAAAAAACTGAGATTACGCCTGAAGATAAGATTCAACTCGAAGAAGCGCGACAGGACAACCAGGAAAAGAAGAAACAAAAGGAAAATTTTGCCCTGGAAAAGCTTGAGGAGCTCAGAGCGCATATTAATGGTACTTACCTAAGCGAAGATACTGAAGCACAGATGTACCTACGTGAGCAGGTTATTGAGTTGATGGATTTACTAGGTGTTCAACATGTTGAATTGCTGGGATTTGCAAAGGAATTCAATCAGTATCTTACCGGCTCAGAATTCCGCCCGTTGCGTCGTATTATTGAACGCGAAAGTAGCAGAATTGCGAGCGTTGGGGAACTTGAAATACTTGAGTACGAAAAAAGACTTGCTGCTGAAGAAAGCATCGGCGACGAATTAAAAAGCTCCAATCTCAATATCACAACGCAATTCAAGGACAAAAAAAATAAGGATGCAGAGATTTTACCTGATAATCCTATTGTTCAAGACCAAAATGGTGAACAGGTTTCAGGATAATGTTAATGACAACTATGGTATTTTCCGATTAATATGAGGATACGATGAAGAGCATTCTTGTGATTGACGACCAGTCGATAACGCATAAGCTTCTGAAATCATTTATCAAGAAAGTGCCTGCTGAATATATTGGTGCAATGAATGGGGCAGGTGGCATCGAGCTTGCTACAAAACATCTGCCTGACCTGATAATCCTTGATTTCCAGATGCCAAAAATGACCGGAATTGAAGTTCTTAAAAAACTTCTTCGAATCGATGAAACAAAATACATACCAATTTGGATGCTTACTGCACAAGGTGACGATGAACTTATGACACTTGCCTTTGACGAAGGAATTACGGATTATATTGAAAAACCGATTGGTGTTGGTCCGTTTGTTGCAAAGGTAAAACGACATTTCAAGAAAGTTGAAGATTTACTGGTAATTCAGAGACAAGAACAGATTGATATTGAAACTGAATTAAGTGAAGATATTGAACAAGCAACAAAAACGATATCATCTATGCTTCCACCTCCTCCAGAAATTACAGGTTACGACTTGAAAGTTCAATACAAACCCTTGAGCCAGGTCGGCGGTGATTATTACGATTTTGTTAAGCTTGGTGATGGCAAAATGCTCATTGAGATAGGTGATGTTGCAGGACACGGCATACAGGGTGCAATTGTACATCCTATGGTTAGGAAACTTGTCGAGATTTTCGTCAGACAGACTTCCCTGAAAACCGCAATAATGAACGTAAATGACGAAATTATCAAGGAATTACCTCGCGGAGTTTTTGTCGCTCTCTTAATTTGTGTGCTTGACTACAAAAATCATAAGATGAACGTCCTTAGACTCGGCGTACCATTCCCGGTCAAGCTTAAAAAGGACGGTACCGCCGATAAAATCGCCCTTCGAGGAAGTCCGCCTATTGGTGTTGCCAAAAGCACCGCTCTTGCTAACATGCTGTTTGAAACTGAAATCGCTCTTGAGCCTGGTGAATCGGTGTTCTTCTTCACAGACGGCATAATCGAGGCTGAGAACAAACAAAATGAGCAATGGGCTATTGAAGAAATGATTGATCTGCTTAACAACCACAATGAAGCAACTTGCGAAGATATTACTCAGGCAGCAATAGATTTCTCGTCAGGAAACATATCTGACGACTTAACAATAATTAGCGTAACCCGAAACGAATAATCAATTCTGCGGAGTGAATTTTACGATTGACCCCCATTCGGTCTGCGAAGTCGATGGATAATCAATAATGGTGAAACCTGTTGCATAATATTTCATTGCAACATTAAGTTGCTCAAACACGGTATCCGAGTTTGCTTGTGCTTTTGTTGATACTTGAACCTGTACAGTGCAGACATTGTCTGATGTACATGCAATGAGAGTCGGGATAAGGTGTTGTTTCGTTTTAACCAGGTCAAAGGGCTGCAAATACTCGTCAAAGGTCTTTAGCAACAGAATGTCCGCATATTTCGAGAAATCTGTGTATCTTTGACCGAACAGATTCCCGCAATCGTTGCCAATTAGAGGTTCAACTTCAAGAACTAATTCAAGTCCGCTGTTGGTTTTCTTCCCGAGTTTTTCTCGCACACGAGTAATAAATTTTGTAAGCAACTCGACTTCGAATTGGGTATGAGTTCCGCTTTCCAGTGCAATGTCTTTGAGAATTATGCCTTTGGCACCTTGTAAATGCTCAAGTATGAACGATAAAAGTGTATTTACGATGTAATAAGCGTGCGAATCGGGATTGTCAACATCATCGACAGAGACACCATTTTGTAATGTGAAACATGAGACAATAAAATATAAATCAACATTTTGCAGATAACTCTTATTTATCAGGTTTGTGTGAGAGTACCAAGGATCAGACCAGCTAAAACCGGATTTGAATATCATGTTGGATTCTTTATTAAACCTGACATTAAATTGTCGAGGACCTATGCATTCGAAGGCGGAAACATGAAGACTGTTCAGGTTATACATGCATGTATTGTCAATCAAAGTTGACTCATTCTGTCCAAGGGGCCATTCCTTGAAAACTGTAGTTGCAGCAAATTCTGCTCTTGGTGAGACTGTCAAAGGTTCAATACCGAACAAGCCGAAATCGCTCGCATAATACGAAGAAACAGTAAGTGTATTGAAAAAAGAATCACTTCTAATGATTTCTGTGGTCGCCCATGATTCAGCCTCGAAATTGTAGGCGGCAACATAGATTTCATTCTCAGAAAGATTTGTGCCGTCGATAATGCCGTCGTTATCAACATCGGTATAATGAATCGTAATTTCAACAGGTCTATCGAACATTGAATCAATAGGTCCAAGCAAGCGGAAAAGCGGTTTTTGCCAGGTTGCATTAGCAGGTGGATTAGGCAGATTGTATATTTCGTAGACTTGTATGCGAATATCATTCGTAACCGCATATTGTGTGATATTGAATTCAAAATTGACAAAACTTCCAGAACTTGCCTGAAGCGTATCGCCCAAAGTTCCAACAACTTCGCTAATTTCCAATGATGTTACATTTTCGAAATAATTATAAATCGTGTTAAATCCTTCATTACAGGTTTCAAGCATGCCAAAAAACGCGATTTTAGCGATAATGTTTCCATCATACTTGAAATTTCCGATGACTGGGTCATAGCTCAGCGTCTGTTCCCTATTGCCTTTGTAAGGGTCATAGCAGTAGAAGTCGTAATTCTGATATTTATTGATGATAATTGTGTGTTCACGGTCAAGAACTGCGATTATTGGACGATTCTCGAACGCCAACGCGGTTTTAATGTACATTGGAGCGTTATTGTCGGTAAATTCCGCATTCTCAGACAGCTCAAGTGCAGATGTGAACTGGGTTTTATCGAATTCTGCGGAAGCAGCACGGGTGACAAGAAGGGATTCTTTGCTCGAATATTTACTATATAAATTCTGTAACGAATATTTCTTATAATTATAAAACCAGAAAGCATAAGAGGTCGAAGCGTTGCAGTAAGCAGTTGTGAAATCGGCAGGTGCATTGAAAGTATCGAAACCGACTTCAAAGTCAGTGAGTATTTCAGATGGCATATCGTCTTCGTGACGCATAACTGCAAAAATCCCAGGTGAATCAATCATCGCTGACACAGTCTTTGCATTTTGGTTCAAAGCACAACCACCAGCAAAATGCCATTTCCTATCGTTTTTATTGTAGGTGAACAGCGCAAGCCCCTTATGAATCGCAACATCAGAGATGAATGGTATGATGATTTTAACTCGTTTATTGAGTTCCGATTCAAACTTTATCTCGAAGGCAATACTTTCGGGCATCATGCCAAATGGTTTTTTCGGAAATGATTCGAAATAATATATACCGAAATTTACTTTCTCGAAAACAGTACCACTTTGAACAACAATCGAAACGCCGTTCGAATGACTGTCGTGCTTGCGATATTCGATTGTTCCACCCGAGTAATCGATGAATTGAGAAATAAGAATCTTGCTTTTTCCAACTTCATTTATGTTCGAAATCGCGCTGCAACCAAGCAACAACAAATTCGCAAGTAGTACCAAAAACAAAAATCTTCGCATTCATTATCCCAGAATAGATTACTTATAATAGTATTTTTCGACATGCAAAGTTCAATAATGTAGCTCAAAAGAACAAAAAAAGTCAGTAATTTTCAACTAAAGACTTTCAAACCCACGCCGATTTAACATCTGAAATCACATTTACTGGAGGTATTATGCCACGTATTCCAATGTCAATAAAACCAACGTATACTTTGACACCTAATCAGAAGAAGAAATTACTGGAAAAACAAGCGTTTGAAGCTGAAACACCCGAAAAAACTAGCAGAAAACCGGGTTTGTTCATTTTCATGGGTGTCGGAGTCGTCATCATTGCAGCAATTGCAGGAATCGTTTTCGCAATGGCTGACGGTACAAAATCCAACAGCAGTGATACATCCGTATTTACATCGAATGGGAAACCTGTAAATACTGAAACCATCAGTAACGTCGATATAGAAGCAAAACCAATCGAGGCAGATTTTAATGAAATCGTAAAAAAAGCAACAACGCCAGTTCCTGCTGTCAAAACAGAAACTAAAATCAGCCCCCTTAAAACCAATACTGAATTTGCACAGAATTTCTTCCAGAAAGTGTCGCTTATTGAGCCAGGAATCCCACAGACACTCAAGCGAGAAATGTTGAACAACTGGGCACTAAAAGTAGCGAAGATTTCGATGAACTGGCGCGATTTCAGCGTGAAAGCGAAAGAATCCGCACGCTGGGGCATAAGCCGTAAAGCATCTGAACTCGCCGATGATTGGGGATATTTAGCAGAGGTTTTCAGCAAAAATGTTATGCCTGACGACCGCGAATACCTCAGAGATATTGTTGCAGATATTATCAAACGTGAAGCAGTCCTTAAAAAACAATGCTCAAACTAAATGCTCTGTAGTAAAATTCTCGATTGAGCCTGTCATTATGAGAAAGCAAAGCGACCGAAGAATCCAGATGTTCGTACGCTAGGATCCCAACACAAGATTTATGTATTGGTAAGACAGGCTTCCTAGCCTGTCAATGATGACGCTGAAAGAGTTAGGCAAGATGCCCGACCTACCGATTATTAATCAAATTAATATAACATTGCGCTAGAATTTCAACCCAGATTGACAGCAATGATAAAAACCCGTCAAAAAGACGGGTTTTTTTACATATTTCAAGTAATCTTCTGTTCATCGATTCAAATCAAGTTAAACAGGTTTGGTATATACCTTCTTCAATGCATTTGCAGTAGCATTAATGATTTGATAAGCAATGGGCGAAGCGGTAAGAAGCGGATGTGTTCCGATTTGCATCGTGTCAATTTCAATGTCGGTCATTTTGTTTTGAATCATTGTTGCAAGGATGTTTATCATTTCGCCGACAGAATCGCCACCTCTTAACTGACCACCAATCAAAGTATGATTGAATTTCGAGAAAATCAATTTTACGAACAATTTACTAGTCCCTGGCAATTTCCCGGGATGATGATCCGGTGCTTCAGCGGTTCCAACTATATAGCTTACGTTTGCAGATTTGCATGCATGTTCGCTTAATCCCGTTGATGCTATTGCGATCTTCCCAATTTTCGTGGAAAAAGTTCCAAGAACACCCGGAAATGATTTTATAGCGTTGATCTCAAACAGATTTGAACCCGCAAGCCGTCCTTCGGTACCAGCGGTGGAAGCAAGCATAACCTGTGTATACTCATTTGTATAACAGTTATGTTTTGCGGAGCAATCGCCAATAGCGAAAATATCTTTTATTGAAGTTCTTCCGAAATTATCGACAACAACACCGAACTTATTATTTACTTTTACACCGATTTTTTGAGCAAGACTGACATTCGGTCTGTATCCGATGCTTAATATGACTAAATCAGCATCAAGTATTTTG
>JAIOTL010000057.1 GCA_021106775.1 Planctomycetota bacterium
GACTACGCTCAGGCAACGTTTCAGCAATGACAGGCAAGGAAGTCTGTCCTACCGATAAGACTGGATTCCTGCTTTCGCAGGAATGACAATGGGAATTTTCTCTACGAAACCGACAGATTCAGTTTGCATCAAACAAAGGACGGAAAGAAAATGTGGGTTTACCCACCCTGTTATTCGTGGGATTTGACGATTCTACCCTGTGTGTTGTGCGTATAAATCTCTGGGACAGGTAGATTGGCGTTGAATTTCAGCTCAATTTTCTTTTTGAAATTCTGCTCAATTTCGATGATGTCCTTGCGATGTTTATTCTGCATATGCTCGATAAGCTGTGCGGGACCCTCGACTGTTACGCCCTGCGTTGAGTTTTGCGCCAGCAGATGTTTGATTTTACGGAAAATGTTCATGGTTGAAATTGGCAAACTTTTTACCCAGCCGGTTCCGCTGCAAGTCTTGCAAGGCTGATAAAGTGTGCGTTTGTTCGAATCTTTCAGTCTTTGTCGAGCTATTTCAATCAAACCAAGAGGTGAAGTCCGGCAAATCTTGCTTTTCGCCTTGTCATTGCGCAGTCCGTTGCGAAGTGCATTTTCGACAGATTTTTTGTTCGTAACCAATTTCATGTCGATAAAATCGCTGACAACAAGTCCGCCAAGGTCGCGCAGTTTAAGCTGTCGGCATATTTCGTGCGCAGCTTCGACATTTGTAATTAGTGCAAGTTTCTCAGGATTATTTCCGCGAGTATTTTTTCCTGAGTTCACGTCGATTGTAACCATCGCTTCTGTTTGTTCGATGAAAAGGAATCCGCCTGAAGGCAGCAAAACCTTTTTGTCAAAAAGCTTTTCAACTTCCTTTTCGATTCCATGCTTGTAGAAAAGTGGTTCAAGTTCTTCGTAAAGCTGAACCCTGTCCTTGAATTCCGGAATAACCGCGCGAATAAAGTCGTAAACTTTATTGAACGAATCAAGTTTGTCGATGATGATTTCGTCAATATCAGGTTTGAAACTGTCTCGAATTGAGCGAATTATTACATCCGCTTCCTCGAAAACCAATGCTGGCGAAGGCATACTCTTGATACGCTGCAGGATAATCCGCCAAAGTTTCATTAAATAATTCAAATCCGCTTTGAGTGCGTTATGATTCTGTCCCATGGCAGCAGTTCTGGCGATGAAACCCATTTCGCTTGTGGGTACGATTTCATCAAGAATTGCCGACAGATCTTTTCTAGCTTTGTGGTCTTCAATTTTGCGTGAAACACCAACTTTCGCAACATTTGGCATCAGGACAATATAGCGTCCGGGAATCGACAGAAATGTTGAAAGCGTCGGACCTTTGTTACCAAGCTGGGCACGTGTTATCTGCACCAGAACTTCCTGCCCTTTTTTCAGCACATTTTGAATTTTCGGCATGTCTTTGTGTGAGCGGCTGTCAGTTGCATAATTGCTGACTTCCGAAATATCACCGTTCTTTTTCCAACGTTCGCCATAGGTCGGCAAAACATCGCTGGCATGCAAAAAACCGTTTTTCTCAAGTCCGATGTCGATAAATGCTGCCTGTATCGCAGGTTCAACATTTTGAACGACTCCCTTGAAAATATTTCCGACAGATTCCGCCTGATTCAGATTCTTGTGCTCAACCATGTAATCAACAAGTTTTGCATTCTCAGTAATCGCGATGCGAATTTCCTCGCCCTCAGCGACGTTCACGAGCATTCTCTTCATTTTGTGTAGCTCCCTCAGTAAAGGTTAGCTGACTTATTTATAGCCAGCTAGGAGAGGGTGATTTTGCTTTTGAGCTTTGTGATTAATCGACATTCATCCAGAAGACCCAATAAATTCAAGACTTCGATTACTTTAACGCTGCCTTTTTGAGTAAACTTCAATTGCATCTGAAGTTGTGAACTTGAAATTGCAGATATTCCTTCGATAAATTCCCGCGCGTCGATTGTTTTTGCTTTTCCTTTTTTCTCTCGTCTGATAGGCAAAGTGTCGTGTGCAAGCAATTCGTAACATTTTGTTTTCAGCGAATTCTCAGCGTAATCTCGCCTCAATTCAATCCTGTAAACGAAACAATCAGGAATAATTCTGTTTTTCTGAATCTCCGTAACTTTTTTTATACCGACTTCTTTTGGAAGCCGTGGCTGCAGTTTCGCAGCGAAATTTCTTTCGGAAATCCATTCAACAAGCTCAAGTTTCAAATACTCATCATATGAAACAACGTTAACCGGCAGTGCCCATGGGAAAGAAAGCTTAATTTGAGGATTAAAACCTTGCGAAAAAGCCACAGGAACACCTGCTTTTCTCAAAGATCTTTCCCAGACTGCTTTAAGCTCAAGATGAGAGCAAAATCGATACTCTCCGATTTTTGTATAGTTCAGTAAATAATAAAATTTCATTTGATGTTTGTTTTTGTATCAAATTTAGGGTGAGAATCAACACAATTCTTCGGTTAATCTGAATTTATTCACATAAAATTTATTTACTTGATAGATATTCAACGAATCTGTCGGTTTCGCAGGCATGCAAGCATGCTTTTTATGATGTTCCCCGTTTGATGTTCAACGAATCTGCTGATTTGCGTTGAATACTAGTACATTGTCAAGCAAGTTTCGAAGGGTTGTCATTCCCGTGAAAACGGGAATCCAGGCTGATACAATATTATA
>JAIOTL010000410.1 GCA_021106775.1 Planctomycetota bacterium
CGCCACCACCACTGCAGTAGCCACCGCCACCGCCGTAGTAGCCGCCACCGCCGCCAGCTCCACCAAGTGATGTTCCTACTCCTCTTCCACCAACACCTAATGTGCCAGGAGTTGCTGATCGTCCACCTGCGCCACCTGCTGTTTGAGTTCCACCAAGACCGGGACCCGAATTGTAACCAGCAGTTCCATTACCCCCAGTTAGTCCGCCACCTGCGCCACCTAAGGGTCTACCAGGTTGGGTATCCCATGCAGCGCCACCACCAGCACCGCCGACGACTTTTCTATCTGTTAATGCAGTGCCACCGATTCTAATGTCTGATGCACCGCCACCACCAGCAGTATAATTATTATAACCACCGCCAAGACCTCCGCCGTTCCAACCTCCAACACCTGTACCAGTACCTCCACCTTTTCCTCCAACATAAACATTAATTGTGTCACCAGGTGTTACGGGAACTGTTGCTTCTGCTTTACCACCTTTACCAGGAACTCTACTATAATTTGAACCACCTTCGGCACCGTAGCATTCGACGACAATGGAGGCTACACCTGCAGGCACTGTCCATTGCTCCGCTGAACCTGTGTATGTGAATGTTCGGGAGATTTCGTCCCTGCCTTCGCCAGCAAGAGCGATATCAAGTGGTGCAGGATTGTACAAACCGTTATGCATAACTGTTAATGTATCGTTGAAAGTTGTGTTTGCTGTGGGTTCAAACTTGATAAAAACGATAATTTTATCTGAAACTGCAACAATTTCCGGAAGTGTTATTACATTGCCGTTTGAGTCTTCGACTTTGTCAAGAGTAAACTCTGCACCAGTTGTGAATGTAATTGAAGCAATCGTCAATGGATCTGAACCGATACTTGAAATCTCAAGAGTTTGAACACTCGGCATCGTCGTCGCTACTGAGCCGAAGTCCCACGGGCTTGTTCTGTCAACTTCAATCTTTGGTGCTGTCAGAACGCCGACACCATTTACGGTAATTTTGCTTGGAGAAATTTCATTTACTGCATCGTGAGAAATTTCGAGTTCTGCTGGGAAATTACCTGCAGTTGTCGGTGCGAACTGAACCGTAATCGTGTGTGTTGCTCCCGGTATGACGGTAATCGGAATTGCGCCACCTGCAGAGACATTGAATTCAGATGCGCCTGCACCCGTGAAAGTTAGCTGAGAAATCGTCATGTCGGCAGTTCCAACATTCTCGATTTCAAAATTTTGGTCAAGAGTTGTGTTGAAAAGTCTGATACCGTAATCGTGCAAGGTTACCGGAATATCGATGCGTGGAACCGCAACGCCGATACCTTCCAAATCCGTCTCTTTTGGTTTTGACGAAGCATCGTGGGTGAATGAAATAAGCCCGACAATTGGTCCGTCAACAGTTGGCGTGAACGTGATTGTTAAAGTGTGTTCAGCATTTTTGTCGAGATTGATCGGCAGGGTTCCACCTGCTGTGATAGCATAATCACTTGTTCCTGAAATCGAGACGTTCGAGATAATCATCGATTTTCCGTACTTGTTTTTTAGCACAACATCGATTGAGAATGTGTCACCAATGTTGATTGTGCCGAAATCGAGTTTACTCGGTGTGAGCTTCAAAGTTGGTGAATCTGAAGAACATCCGACATAAATCGAAAAAGCAAAAAACATCAAGCAAAGTAAAACAATTCTGGACTTGTTAGCCATCATTTTCCTCCCAAAGTAAAGTTGTTGTGAAAACTGCGAAATTGCAAATTACATTTTATTGTTCGATAATATGTTAGTTGTTTAAAACAACAAATGTTCATTAAAGGAAAAAAAAATATTTAAAATCTTATTCTTAGACACAAAATATCTAAGGTTAATTGCAGATTTAAAAAAACGAGACCGAAGCAATCACTCCGGTCTTCATTTACTTACGTTTCTGCAACATTGTCAATTATGAGCAATATTACAGTTAGTATTTTATTACGATTTCGCCGTTACCTGAACGAACACCAGCTTGTCACCGAGGTTGACTGTGCCGAAATCGTGGCTCTCTGGGTGCAGCGAAAGGCCGGTAACTTTGGAGTTGCATCCTATCGTTGCTGCTATAAACAAGAAAAACACAGCTATTCCACAATATTTACACATATCTTTCCCCATTAAAAATTCTGAAACATATCAGTTTTTCATTCTATACCGTTTTAATTGATATACTCACAATATGTTTAAGTAAATTTCAAAAACATCCAATACTCAGACCGACCTTTTGTTGTTTCGCGATACAAAAAAAAGCCCGCATTTAATGCTTAAACCGAAAGAATTGCTGTTATTACCTGAAGGTTGCAGTTTCAAGTCCTGCACATACTACCAGATAATTCAAAGGCTCAAGGATTTTCGCTCTTGCGCTTTATATTTTCTGAACCTTTTGCACAATCTCAGGTTAAAAAGTTAAACCACTTGGAGATAGAAATGGGTGAATTTCTGAGCGATAACGATATTTACCGTAATGGCAGGCAATATGACTGGCATTTCAAGGAAAAAGATGATGATTTAAATTTTTACCTGAGTTGGATGAAAAAGCTTGGTGGTTCGGCACTTGAGTTGGCATGTGGGACAGGTAGACTTCTTATCCCAGCAATTGAACAGGGATTTGATGTTACAGGCATTGACATTTCAGAGGATATGCTCAAGCAAGCACGTGTAAAAGCGAAGGAATTTGGGATTAATGCTGAGATAATTCACGCCGACATCAGAAATTTCAAGCTTGAACGGAAGTTCTCGCTTATTTATCTGCCTTTTAATTCAATTGCACATTTATACACCAGAAAAGATATAGAACAGTGTTTTCAGAAAGTTCGGCAACATCTGGAGTCTGAAGGGCGATTCATTATCGACTATTTCAATCCCGATTTGTCGTTCCTTGTGCGCGATATTCAGAAGAGATTCCCGGTGAGTTCGTTTCAGGATGAGGAAACTGGCGCGCGAGTTACGATAAATGAGAGCAACGAGTATGACCGTGCTACCCAGATTAATCATATAAAATGGTTCAAGAAGATTGGAATCCGCAACGAAGAGATTAACAGGCTTACAATGCGTATCTTTTATCCACAAGAACTTGACCGGTTAATTGAGTATAATGGGTTTGAAATCGTTGACAAATTCGGGAAATTCGATGAAACCCCCTTTACATCTGACTCGCCAACACAGATAATTGTGAGCAAACTGAAGCTGTAATTTGTGAGAGAAATATGTTCAGGAGAAAGCGTGGACTGGCATGGTTGATTGTTGCTATCGTTTTGATTGGGATTTTCGTCAGCAGACAAGTTGTCAAGGAAGCTGGCATTAAAGAGGAAATTGAGCGAAAGCAGGCGCAGAAAGTCGCTGTTCTCGGTGATTCGCTGGTGGAAATCTGTTTGGAACTCGGTTTGAAGGATAATCTGGCAGCGGTGTCGTATCTTGGTGCTGATATTCCTGAACTGGCTGGTATTACCCATCTCGGTGGTCCGTTAAATCTGTCCGAGGAACAACTTGTAGAAGCAAACGTTGATTTAATCATCGCTTCGGACTCGGTTCAGCTTAGAGAGCGCATGAAATCTACTGTCAGCAATGAAAAAATACATAAGCTTTTTCTCAAGCACGAGAATTTTGAGGATATTTTAAATTGCATCAATCAGATTTCAATTGTCATGGGTGTTGAGAAAGAAGGTGCAAAATTAGCAGGGAAATTAGTTGCTGAGATTGATATAAATCGTGCCGTCGCTGAGAATGCTCCGCGCGTACTGCTGGTTTATTCCGCTCAACCTGGGGAATCAGACGGTTTTGTCTCGTTTGCCTGTGTTGATGAAAATACTTTCCTTGATGAACTTTTGCGGTCAGCAGGTGGCAGAAATGCCATTGAGGGTAGTTCCGGCAAATGGCCCCAGCTTTCTGTTGAGGATTTAATACGTTTGAATCCCGATATAATCGTGGATTTTCGACCTGATTTTCAGAAAGATACTGAAGAAATTAAGGAAATCTGGAGAAAAACTGCACCAGCATCGACTGTCAAAGCGATTGCTCTTGAACAGATTGCTGTAATTACACATCATCACGCGCTTCTGCCCTCGCCCAAAGTTGTCGAAGTACATGCAATTCTACAGAAGATAATCGAGGATTATCGTAGACCATAGCGTAATTTATCAAAGTTGCAGAATATTATCTTAACCAGTTATGTTTATGTGTGTGAGCTATATTGTGCAAAAACACGTAATTGACCGAAAACCCTTGAGGACTGGATGCAGACCAAGTTTTTTTGTATCAGCTGTGGTAAGAAGTTTGTAACTGATGTGAAATTTGCAGGTAAACCGTTCGAATGTAGCATATGCGGGACGATGAACACAGTGCCTGAGTCAAATGCCATAATTTCGAATGTTGCTGGTCAAGAGAATGCTGAGAATGCGGAAAAACGTAATATAGACAGGCTTTCTGAAAAAAATATTCAGGAAATTAACATATCGAAGATTGTCGGTAGTAGTGACAAGGAGCAGGCTGAAAATGGTCAACAACCTAAAACCTCAGCAATTTTAAGTAATCGAGTATCGTTAATTCGACAACGTCTTGAAAAAGCTGAACAAAAGACAAATCATTTACAAAAAAAGTTGCAGATTCTGATTCCCGTATCACTCGCCGTCGCATTTATCGTCACAATGCTGATTTTCACCTTTGATTCTACACAATCTGCAAATTCTAATGTTAAGGGAAAAGTTGCTTCTGCAAAGCATGAATGGAATCTGCCAGAAGTTCATAAAGTTGATACTTCTTCAAAGAAAAATAAGGAAAAACCTGTAAATATAACGCCTAAAATACCTCAACCCGTGCTAATTGAGGAAACAACAGAGTCTGAGAAAATGATAATCGCGCCGTTGTCGATAATCTCAAGTCTGCCTGAGTCATTCATGGTTGGATATCGGGAACAGATTGAGCTGCAGGCGACTGGTGGTGTTGCGCCTTATAACTGGCTGCTTTCCGAAGGTAATCTTCCATTTGGTATGAAGTTCGTTCGCAATAAAATTGTTGGAACGCCCGAAGACGGTACAGTTGGCACGTATGTGTTCACGTTGAAATGTATCGATTCTAAAGGAAATACTGCTGAAATGCCTGTAATTTCTGGTGTTGACGAGATGCTTATGTTCGAATTCGAGGGTTTTCCTGCGTTTATGTATGTCGAAGACCAGGTTGAATACATTTTCTCGGCAACAGGCGGCACAATGCCATATTCATTCGAACTCGTTGAGAGCTTGCTGCCAGAGGGCTTGCAGTATGATGCAGACGCGCATGCATTTCGGGGAAGTCCCAGAATCGAAGGGGAATTTACAATTACGCTTCGGGTTACTGATTCACAAGGCAGAACAAATGATAATGCGCTTGAAACGTTTGATTTCTCGGTAATGATGCGCGAAAAGTCGGATGTTGTTCGGAAAGATAAAATTCGACCTGAGCCCGAAAAAAGCGATGATGACGATGATGGAGATGATGACGAGCCTGAAATTCCAGCGTTGACGGAAGTTCAACAATTGATGCGAAAAGGTGCTGAGCTTCATAATAACGAAGATTATCAGGCTGCAATAGAAATCTATTTACAGGTGTTGAAACTTGACAGAGATAACGTTTATGCGCTTTACAACATTGCGTGTGCGTACGCCCTACTAAATGACAAGATTAAAGCGTTTGAGTACCTCGTGAAGGCGGTGAAAGCTGGTTTCATTGATTTTTCGCATATCAAAAATGACAATGACTTGAAGATTCTGAGAAATTCGACAAAATTCAAGAAGTTAATAAAAGACCTTGAGAAGCGTTTTGACATCACGGGTAAAGCACTGAACAAGCCTCTTGAGGAGCTTTTCCCGGGTTATCTGATTCACCGGGATGAGGCGAATAGACTGATTTTTCTGACAAACGTGGGTTCAAACGACGAAAAACGCAAGAAAATTTTGGAGTTCATATCAGCTCAACTCATGAATTATGCAAAGGCTCAGCGCGAAAGTCTGTTCGATAAGCAACCCTCGTCGTACATCAAAATATTGCTGCCAAATAACCGGGATTTCTCAGTTTATCGGAAGCAGGCGGGTTATTCCGAGATAGTCGGCGGCTGGTACAATCCGGGCACAAAGCTGCTCATCTCAAAATCACTTGGACACACATTAATTCACGAATTCACACACGCGCTGCATTACGCTGACACCTGGTCTCGCGGTATCTGGCACAAAATCTGGTTCTCAGAAGGTGTCGCCACATGCTTCGAAAACAGCATGCTCCCAGAAGGTTCACGCAAAAACCTCACACCGATTCATAACTGGCGTATGGACCTCGCAATCAAGGCGGTGCAATCCGACAGCAAGTATTATGTCCCCTGGGATGAGCTTTTCAATATGTCGCGAACAAAATTCCTTAATACACAAAATATTCAATATCATTATGCGCAAGCACGTTACATCGTTTATTGGCTCAATGAGCTTGGCAAACTCAAGGAATTCTACGACGCCTATAATCAGACGTACAAGAAGGATAAATCTGGAATCAAGGCGTTTGAGAAGGTTTTCGGAAATAATCTCAGCAAAATTGAAGTGCAATGGAAAACCTGGATGAAAAGTATTTCTCGACCAACCCGCAGCGCATGGCTTGGAATAACTGCATCTTACCGGACAAATCCTCAAGGACTGAAGCTTTTGCGGATTTTCAGCAATAGCCCAGCAAAATCAGCAAAACTCAGAAAAGGTGATATTTTATTGCGAGTTGGGAATATCCCGGTTGACATGGTAAACAATTTCGCATACGCAATGACAGTTTTCAAACCTGCTGACGAGATTGAAATTGCATTTATCCGACGCGATGAGATTCATCTGGTGAAAGTCATACTCACATCACGTGAAAATCAAAAAGGTTATTGAACCTTGTCTCAAAATTAACACTGAAATTTAAGTCAGAATGCATCTCAGATGTGTTTTCATGCTTACCCACTTTGACTATAAAACTATGTTTATTGATGCAAATATTATGTATATGAAAAATTAGAATATATTTAAGGAGTTGAAGTTATGGGTAGGATAAAATGGATTCTGATTGCTGGTCTGGCAATCTTGTTTAACTCACTTTCATGTGGTGTTGACATTAATCCTTCGATTAATCTGCTTGCAACACCTAATTCACTTGATTTCGGCTCAATACTAATTGGCAAGTCATCAACAAAAACAATTGAATTGAGTAACAATGGAACACAGACCATTGTTCTAACCGATATTTTGTTGGTTTTTGACGATGACAATCCCGACAAAGGCGAAATTGCAATCACTGAAGGTACATTGTCATCAAATTTTGAATTGTCCTATGGTATGTCCTTTCCAATTGGGATAACTTTCGCACCATCAGTTAAGGGAAGTAAAAGCGTCAATCTCGATATCATCTACATGTCTGGTAAATCGCAGAAAAAAATGACAATACCAATAATTGGTACAGCCATTGAGAGTTTGATTCGAATTACCCCTGAGATGCATGATTTCGGACACTCTTATCTAAATGAGGAGTACAAAAAGAAATTTACGATTACTAATATCGTATTCAAACAAGTAACTATCGAATCGATTGAACTTATTGACTTTGGTTCAGCGACAGCTGGTGATGAAATCACGATAACCTCAGGCTGGAATTTTTCTCCGAAAATCCTTGAAATTTCAGAAACTATTGAGATAGAAATTACATTTACACCCAAAAGCAAAACCGAGAAATCCGCTCGGATGCAGGTGATTGTTGCAGATTCGCAGATTGACTATTTCGTGGAATTATCAGGCTGGGGCAGCGATATTATCGAGTTCGTTACTTCATCACCTTTACCTGAAGGAGTTAAAGGCAGTTCCTATGAAGTAAACTTTGAAGCAACAGGCGGTGATGGAAATTATACGTTCACGGTTATCAGCGGGAAACTTCCCGATGGATTGACACTTACTTCCTTGGGGGAAATCTCAGGAGAGCCTGAAGAACACGGAGATTACATGATTGTCGTCCGACTCAGTGATTCCTCCAACAACACCACAATTAAAAGTTTCAACCTTAAAGTAACCTATGCAAGCTTGATACGTGATCCTCAAGATAGCGATACAAGCTACATTTTCTCAGAGTCCGATGATGAAGGACTATACATCGTTAATCTTATAAATATCGGCGTAACTCCACTCAATATCACTTCAATTTCACTCACTGGTGCTGGTGCGGTTTCGGGTGAGGCAACAATTCTCAATCAGCCTGCACTGCCTGAAACACTGCAGCCAAGCGAAACTACGAATATCACAATAAAAGTTGAGTCCGACCTCGATGAGGGCAGAACTGTTTCATTGCGGGTAGAACATACCGGTTTTAATTCGCCTTTTGGTGTAAATTTCAGATGGCGTGTTGAGGGTGACAGATATATCTTTATCATTGATGCTTCTGGTTCAATGCTGACTCGGCACAATGTTTCATATCCGGTTTATGATCAGGACGGCAATATAATTGTCAATACAACTCGGTGGCAAGTTGCGGTTTATGATATTTCCGAGGTTCTCGCCGATCTTGAAGACACTGATAAATTCGAGGTGATAGTTTTTGAAGGACCACTGCATTATTTTTTTGGACAAATGGCATATGCATACGGCTCGAATCGTTATGATTCAATTGCATGGTTGTTTAATTTTCCGGTTCGCGGCTGCAGTAACATGTATGATGGCATGTACAACGGATTTCACAATTATGGCACTTTATCTGAGATGTATGTATATTCGGATGGCGGTGCGAATACTGCATTATTATTAGGATGCGCTGGATGTGCCTGTGGAGGTTGGATTGGAGCACGAACTGTAACCGACTGTAGAAGCTGGGTTCCAGCAATGTCAGCAATAAATCCTGATTTCCACCTGTACATGTTGCAATATGCTGCTTCTCCGACGGGTTTCATGCAGCAAATCGGCGCGATGGCAAACTGTTCATACACCTTGAAATAATCAAACCTGCAACTGTTGCAACATATTAAAAAGTGTTTAGTAAATGTAACAGATGCTTCATTAACTTCACATTCTTATAAAATACATTGGAAACTTATTTTATTCGAATAGTTGTAAGTTGTTGTTTTACAATTAGTTATAACGTTCTCAAAATTGCACTGGATTTGGTATAAAATTTGCATGTAAAATGTGTTATAATATAAATGTGAATGGTAAGGGTGCGATTATGTGTAAGA
>JAIOTL010000163.1 GCA_021106775.1 Planctomycetota bacterium
AATCGAACACCAGCCGTTGTACGAATAACCAATCGCAAAAAGCAGAAGGAACGGAATTGAGGGCCAAGCAAAGACGAAAAGTGCCCAGATAATTGATGCAACAAAATACATCCCGAAAACTACTTCGATGTATGGAATTATTGATTTCTGCGGTTTGTATCTTTTGGGTGCTTTTTTATTCACTTCTATCTGACCTTTTCCATCTATGCCGTATTTCGGAGTACGTACAAATGGTGATTCACGACGCAAACACGCGCTAAGCACCGCTCGCGCATTGTTTATCGACAAACCCATGCCGACAGCAATTACGAAAAGAGAATTTTTCAAGCTTGCCCCGAATTCTCTGCCAATTGCGCGCTGAGACGTGATGAAATAATCGAGAACAGAAAGCGTACCGAATATAAATACTGGCATGTCGAACATGAGCATATCGCGCCAGCTTCCACCGAGTCGGGCGTAAATCGCGGGAACCATTAGAATACTCAGGAAAAGCATGAGAAGATAGCTGAAATTCGCGGTGAGATGGATATACGCCTCTGCCTTGACCTTAAACGGCTGGTCACTTTTCAGAATTGTCGGAAGCATCTTAAAACAAACCTGCGTGCTGCCCTTTGACCACCGATATTGCTGGCTTTTAAAGGCATCCATTTCTACGGGTAATTCCGCAGGTGCTGTAACTTCAGGAACGTACAGAAACTTCCAGCCCTTGAGCTGAGCACGATAGCTTAAATCCATATCTTCGGTTACTGTCTCGTGTTCCCAGCCACCTGCATCATAAATCGCCTGTTTTCGCCAGATTCCAGCTGTTCCATTGAAATTAAACAACCTACCTGACCGATTCCTCGCAAAGTGTTCAATGACGAAATGTGCGTCAAGCATAACTGCCTGTGTCTTTGTAAGCTGCGAATATTCGCGGTTAATATGCTCCCAACGCGACTGAACCATGCCGATTTTTTCGTCCTGAAAGTAAGGCATCATGTCCTGAAGGAATTTTTCAGGTGCAACAAAATCAGCGTCGAATATTGCGATGAACTCACCTTTTGCGACTTTCATGCCGTTTTCAAGTGCGCCAGCCTTGTAACCCGTTCTGTCTGTTCTGTGAATATGAACCGCATCAACGCCATTATTTACAAGCTTTTCAACAAGCTCCTTACACAATTCTACAGTATCATCCGTGCTGTCATCAAGAACCTGAACTTCGAATCTGTCGCGTGGATAATCGATTTTTTCCATTGTTAGAATTGAACGTTCAGCGACGGTTCGCTCGTTAAACAGAGGAAGTTGAATCGTTACATAAGGTAAATTAGCATCAGTTTGCAAAGGTGGTTTAACAATTACATCGTTTTTATGTATGCTATAAAGTATTATGAGTACAAGCCTGTGAAATCCATAGATGCAGAGTATGAAGATTATTACGAAATATAGAATAATTGTAACATATTTGAAAATTGTGAAACCTGTTGATTCGTCCGGATAGGTGTCCGTTGCGTTAACTTCCTCAGTATCAGGTGTCAGGATTGTATCCGAAACTGTGTCAAAGTCAGCATTGGTGTCCGAAACATTTTTATGGAAGATTGAATCGCCTGTTAACAGCAAAAACAGAGCAAGTACAATTATCACAACCAGAATCTTTATTTTTCTCATTTTTTACAACTGATATATCGATGATTATGTTTCGGATATCATTAAGTTTATTGTTGCATCGAGGTTAATTCAGTGTCGCTTGGGATTATCCCGGTAGTGTCCTCTGCCGTTGTAAGTGAAACGAAAACATCCTCAAGCGAAGCAAAATCGCGCTTAAGTTCAACCAAAGGCCAATTTTTATTCACGCATGTTTTTACGATAAATGGTGAAAGTTTGTCGGCGTCGAAATCGGGTTTAGGCAGAATTAGCAGGCTGATAGGCTCGTTTTCAGTTTCAGAAAGAACCTGGGCATCAAGAACACCTTTGAGCTTTTTGAATTCTGCAACCGCCTCTTTTGAATCCGCTCCGAGACGAATAATATACTGCCCCTGAGGACTTAACGCTCTTGTTAACTCATCGATTGTTCCGTTGGCAACGAGTTTACCCTGATTAATCACGAACACTCGCGTACAAATCGCGGAAACTTCCTGCAGAATATGCGTTGAAAGTATGACAGTCTTTTCCTGAGCAATCTCTTTTATCAAAGTTCTGATCTCGATAATCTGGTTCGGGTCAAGCCCGGACGAAGGCTCATCAAGGAACAGAATTTCTGGTTCGTGAATCATCGACTGTGCAAGCCCGACACGCTGACGAAAGCCCTTGGAAAGCTCGCTGATAAACATATTCCAAACCGGTTTGAGCCCGCATGCTTCGCGCACCCAATAAAGATTGTGCGATTGGCGACCGTGGGGCACATGTCGTGCTTTCATGGTGAATTTCAGGTAATCGACTACCTTCATTTGCCGGTAAAGAGGTGTTGTTTCAGGAAGATAACCGATTCTTTTGCGAACTTGAAGCGGTTCCGTATGAATGTTAAAGCCAGCAATCCAAGCGGTTCCAGAGGTCGATGGAATAAAAGTTGTCAATATTTTCATCGCAGTCGATTTACCTGCGCCGTTAGGTCCGAGAAAGCCGATAATTTCATTCTTATTCACGCAAAATGAAACAGAATCGAGTGCTTTTGTCGGACCATAAAATTTTGTTAGATTATCAACAGCAATCATCGTATTTTCGTCGGCTTTCAAAACTTTTGAAACTCCAAAATTATTGACGCTTTCGAAAATCTCGGCAAGTTTACGAGCGCGGATGCTTTCAGGTGCATCAGTATCAATATTTTTCGACTTTGAAAATTTTTCGCTCAGTTCATCAGAGTCTTCCAATGCCATGTCCTCGAATTCCTGAGCTTTATCAGCACGTATCATTGATTCGACATCGAGAAGTCTTGCACCTACAAGCTCTCTAAATATAACGATTGCAGCAATTGCAGAGATTATGGTGAAAAATTCAAATACGAAAAAAGGAAGATAATATCCAATATGCATGGTGCCAGCATCTGACCAGAAATTTATCAGAGTAATCGTAATTAATATTCCGTTTAGGATTGCTACCAGTCCTTGAAGCAAACCTGTAAGCATCATCGCACCTGCACTTCCCAGCCAGACAAAGAAAGACAATGCAAGTGTTGCAAGAAACATTGATGCTGAAACATATGCGCCTGTTTCCAGAATAATGGAGTTGTTTTTATCTTCTAAAATGAAAAGAACAATTGCACCAATGAGCCATAGAACAGAAACTGAAAGCACAAACAATGCTGCTTTTTTCCTGATATTCAGAACCATTTTGTCTTCATCTGACAGGAAAACTTCGGCATGTCTGTCTTCCTCGTGCTCGTATTCTTCGATTTCATTTTCATCGATATCTTCAGTGTCATCCTCATTTTTTTCAACGTTGTCTTTTTTATTCTCAGTCATGTTTCACCTCGGTTATCATCATAAATTTGTTTTAATTTGAAATTGCATGTGAATTTATAAATCTTTTAGTGCAATTTTCAACTGAAAAGGTTTCTTTAACAACAATTCTTGTTAGTTCTCTGATGTTTACAGTAGTTTAGAGCGTTTGCGGATTATCCATTCTCCAGAGAGGAAGCAGAAAATCAAAATCAGGATAAGTGGCGCATCCCATAGGTCTTCTTCCATTCTGAGCTTTTTATCCGACAGATCCAATGGAAATACAACGAGTTCCGAGATTCTTGGTGGATAAAAGCAGCATGTGTTGAATGTATCGAGGTCGTCAGGTCGTGGATGTGAAATTTCGGTGAGCAGAGCGACGTTGACTGCAAGTTTTTCATTAAGCTCAATAGAGGGTGGTTTTATCATGAATCTATGAACGGTGTTGGGCATATCTTTTATCCAGATTTCATATTTACCAACGCTTTCCGGAAAAATCATCTTTTCGTAAGCGCCTTTGCCTGTTCTATCGACAAGTATTACTCGAACAGGTTTGGAATTGGGGATTGATACATTTCGCATTAGAGCATATAGAGTTTTGAGCCCTTTGTCATTGGTAATGATAACACCGGAATCTGTCAGTTGTTTCTCTAGCAAATCACCACGAATTTTGCCGAAAACGCGTATTGTATCCTCATGGGTATAAACAGGGTCATTTCGATTTTCAGTATAAATTTCCGCACTTTCCGCACTTGTATCGCGTTTTTTCGATGCCATGTACGAAATAACCTGAACCCAAAACGGTGCGTAAAACTTATTGCCGATTCCCCCGCGAATGTACCACATATCATCTGTACCAAAGTATAAAACGCCGTTTTTACCAGTATCCATCCAGACAATCAACGGGAATAACCCGCGTCCGCCTGCCTCGGTGCGCATGTCATACTCGGTGCGAGATGCACCTTTGCCCACAACAGCTTTTCCGGGATGTTCCATGAGCACAATTGCGCCTTCTTTGACTTCGGGAGCGTTGAAAAACCAGAAAAACCCGTGAAGTTTCTCTTCCCAGAGCTCTTGCAGCTCATTTCTCGAAAGTTTTTTCGATAATCTTAGAATGTCATGGTTCAAGCCGTCAGCCGTGATTTTCCATGGTTTTTCAATATTCGGACGCGCTTTTTTGTTCGAAGAAATGCTGAGTTTAACAGGAATCAGGTCTCGCAAAACAGTATTAGAATATGCTTTCGGCATGTATGATTCACCAGCAATAAAAATGACACCGCCTTTGTGGTCGTACGTAAATTTCTCAAGCATTTTCATGCGGTCTTTGCCAAGCTCGTGAGGTGCGACATCGCCGATTATTACCACGTCATAATTCTCGAAAAATCTGTTTTGCGATTCTTCATCATTTCCCCGTGGAATTTCCGTTAAATTAGTGAAACCCTCTGGTGCATCTTCTCTGTCCATTGAGATAGGTTGTGGCCACCCGCTGTCTGCAGACGTCAGAAAACCCTGATAAAGGAACTTTTTCGTACGTTTGAGAACTGTATCAAGGTAACGCCATTCGTATCTCGGGCGACCTTCGATGTACAAAACCTTTATTTTATCGTTTGTGAAAGTGATGTAAAAATCGCGGATATTGTCGTCATATTTATCTTCATCAATGTATTTTTTTCGGTTTATTTTTAGTCTGAAATGAGTTTTTTGACCGAAATCGATAAAATGCACACCTTTTGTGGGCGTGAAATCGATGATGAAATCCTGGGTTGCCGGCACCGGTATGAGTTTTACGCGTTTTTCCTCAAAATTCACCGTGTTCGATTCGCTTGGTTCATCAGGAATGTCGCTGAACTCGCTGTTTTTCGAATACCCAGGTGTAACGTCAACAAGCGCGTCGTATTGGACGGGAATTTCCTCTTCGTAATTCGGGTGTTTTACAACGCGATAAAGCAGAACTTCAACGTTTTTACCACCGGGATTCCCGAATTTATCACGCTGATACGCTTCGTCCGCCTGAATATTAAAAACCAAACTGACATCGCTTTCCTTGCTGACCTTTGTCGGCGCTTGAAGATTGAAAAGTTCAAGATGATGCAAAGTGTCGCGAGAACCGACAGCAATTGTGTTAACCTCAATTTCCTTCATTAAACTTGTTGTTGGAAGCCCTTGATTATTCAGCCCGTCAGAAATAATTATCATGCTGCTGAGATGATCGATGTCAA
>JAIOTL010000194.1 GCA_021106775.1 Planctomycetota bacterium
GCAAAAATCGTGAATTCGCATATTTTCGACCTTATAAATCAAGGTGTCGATAGGATTTTCTACCCAATAATCGTCTTTGAGAACGCAGAATTTGATGATTCGCACAACACATTCAATTGCCCGATTGTTTCAGGTTACCCGGAAGTTATCCGAAGCTCAATCAATCCTGAAGACAGGCTGAATGTCCCGTACGATACACCTGCCATCAACTTCGGCGATAAGGAATTGCTGAAAAAAGCCTGCATTAAATACTTCAAGCAGTTCAAAATCAATAAAAACAAGATTGAAATAGCGTTTGACTTTGCTGTTACCGAGCAGGACAACTACAAATCAAGTCTGATTGCACGAATAAAAGATATTGCTGACATTGCATCTAAATCGGACAAACCCTTGATAATCCTTGCTGGCAGACCTTATCATGCTGACAAGCTGATTAATCATGATATACCGACGATTATCAGTGATTTTGGCGCGAATGTCATTAATGAAAACATTGTTTATTGTGATGACAACAGCGAGCTTGGAGAACTTTTCATCCTTTCGCAATGGTCATACCCAAATCGGCTGTATAAATCCGCAAAATGGGTGAGTAAACATGAGAAAGCGGAGTTTGTTCAGCTTAATTCCTTCGGATGTGGTCCTGACGCTATCACAATTGATGAATGCAAGGATATTCTGGCAAGTCGTAGCAAAAATCATACGCTTTTGCGCATTGACGAGATGACATCAACCGGTTCGGTTAAATTGCGCATTCGCTCACTTATCGAATCTCTGAAGCTTCGCCAAAACAAGCGCAAACACATTATACCGCGAAAAACCACAAGACATTTTAAACTTGAGGACAAGAAGAAAGTCTTTATCGCGCCGAACTTCTCGCCGTTCTACTCATTCTTCGTTTCTTCTGTTCTGAACAGTCTCGGATTCACCGTTCACGACCTTCCTGTGCCGGACGATAAATCACTTGAAACCGGCTTAAAGTACGTAAATAACGAGATTTGTTATCCTGCGATTGTCATTGTAGGTGATGTCATAAAAGTGCTGCAATCCGGCAAATACAATCCTGAAGACGTATATGTCGGCATAACCGAGACTGGCGGACAGTGCAGGGCATCGACTTACTCGGCACTTTTGCGTAAAGGGCTTGTAAATGCTGGATTCGAGAACGTTCCTGTGATAACTCTTTCAACAGGTCATAATGCGATAAACAATTTATCCGGTTTTGATGTTGACCAGAAAAAACTAATGTCGCGAGGGATTTTAAGCATTTTATATGCTGATTCTTTGGCAAAACTTTATTATTCAACCGCTTTCCGCGAAAAGGAAAAAGGAATTTCGAAAAAATTACTGGAGAAATATCTCCCCATCGCCAATGATTATGTCAATGATTTCAAGGTTTCGGGCGTTCTTTCGATTCTTAGAGACGCAGTTGCTGAATTCAATAATATTGACGTAAAACCAGGAGAATTTCCGAGAATAGGCATAGTAGGCGAGATTTTCGTGAAATATAACCCATACGGAAACAGGTACACTGTTGATTGGCTCATCGAACAGGGAATTGAGGTCGTGGTTCCGCCTTTGATTGATTTTTTCACTCAAAAATTCGTTAATACCGAGGTAAACATCAAGGAATTCCTGAAGCGACGAACAACTTCACGTGTAAAAGACTTTCTGGTTGAGAAAATCGCCCAATTTATCGTCGGTAAATTCAACGGAGTCTTGGGTAAATTCAGGTTTTTCGACCCGATTAAAGGTATTCGCAAAATCGCGGATGAGGGTAAGAAAATATTGAGTCTGGTGCATCAAATTGGTGAAGGTTGGCTGATTCCCGCAGAGATTGTCGGATTCGCGGAGCAAGGCATAAATAACGTTATCAGTTTCCAACCCTTCGGATGCCTCGCAAACCACATTGTCGCCAAGGGTATGGAACGCAAAATACGTGATTTGTATCCTGATATGAACCTGCTTTACGTGGATATCGATGCCGGCACAAGCGATGTAAATTTCATGAATCGTCTGCATTTTATGATAAATTCCGCAAAAAATTCTCAATAATTATTGTCAATCTGACATAACACCAACTATTACATCAATATCTTGTATGTTGATTAACTTGAATTTTTTCACAATTTTAGTTATAATTTTTGTATCAATTGGCTGACTTGCCGAAAGGGTTTTATATGGATATGAAAACTCAGGATACTCTGGAATCGATAAATAAATTCAACACAAGACTGGAAGAGCTTTATGCGCAAATAAAATTATGGCTGAAAGAAGAAAATATCGATTTCACCGAGAAAACGACTGAAATTGAACTGGATGAGAGTTTTTCCGGTAAATATAAGTGTTTCACGCAGAATATTAAAATAGATGACAATTTATCAATATCGTTTGTTCCATCTGGAATTCGCGTAATCGGCACAGAGGGCAAAGTTGAACTTCGGGGTGAAAGCGGCAGTGAAAGTCTGGTTTACCTAAAAGAGCAGACACGCTATTTTACAACCGAGAAACTGAACGAATTAAAGAAAAAAACAAAGAACAGAAGTGAAAACCCGATTCACCGCATTGAAGGCTGGCACTGGCTTAACGACTCAATCACAGGAAAGAAGCCGCTTTTTAATAAAGATATTTTCTTCGCCCTGATAGAGAGGATCAATTGAAATTTGAAGAAATCATCGATATTTACAGAAATTACAAAGTAATAAAAGATTCCATCAAGGTTACAAGACGTTCGATTGTTAAAGATGTACCGAATTTGCATCAGCGTACCGAGTTTGAAGGGAAAAAAGCTGATGCTGCCAACGAACTTGCAACCGAAGCGCACAGTGCTCTTGACGATTTAATTGTGCTGTCCCTTTTCGCAACTTATGAACGTGAGCTTCGGGCGGAAATTAAAGCTATTGTGAATCACATTAATGATTATCCGCATAAAAAACTCGGTAAGAAAATCCTTGCACATACGATGAAAGAGATTGAATACTGGTCGTTTGCGGACATTTTAGACATGTTCAAATTCTCAGTGGACAAGGAAACACGCGGAAAACTCAAGCAAATTGCGGATTATCGGAATTGGGTTGCGCATGGGAAAAGCCCGAAAAAGCTTCCAGCAGCGAAAACCGAGCCTAAAACCACATTCGAGGCAATAATGGAGTTTATTTATCAAATCGAGACTTACAACAAGAATTTGAAGGACGATTTCCTGTTTTATCTGTTCGAGAGTGAGTAAACGCAATCCTTGGCTAGGATGTACTTGATAATTATTATATTGTCATTCCTACGAACGCAAGAATCCAGCAAATTCACAAAATATATAACATCCTGGATTCTTATCGCCACTAGGTTCGATCAGAATGACAACAACTTTACTTCAGTACAATCATCACTTTTTGCAGGATTTTGCTTTAAATCTTATGGTTTAGCTAAAAAATCGTTCGAAAATATTATACAGGCTTGTGAATAACGTACGTTACAACGCCCCAGACTCGGAAATCACTTTCCTGCGCAATCTCAATTGGTTTGAATTTTTCATTCTCAGCAACTAGAAAATGTTTATCCTTGATAATCCTGTATCTTTTCACCGTCAATTCGCCATCAACCACCGCAATTACAATCATATTGTTGCTCACTTCGATTGATTTATCGACGACGAGGATGTCCCCTGAATGAATCCCTGCTTTTATCATCGAATCACCTTGAGCACGTACAAAGAACGTTGCTGCGGGACGTTTAACCATCAACTCGTTCAAATCAAGACGTTTCTCGATGTAATCACCGGCAGGTGAAGGGAAACCGGCTTGAACCGCATCAGCAAAAAAAGGAATACCGATTTCTTTACAATTTTCAGCATTTTCGCTGGTAGTGTGCGAATGTTCTTGTTCCGCATCGATTTCAGGTTTGCTGGTGTCAAAATTCTCACAATCGTCGTGTTTAGTATCTTTCTTCTTTGACAAGTGGGACCTCAACTAATATTTGTCATCATCGTCGTCATCTTGCTCATCATCGTAATATAACTCATAATCATCGCGTTGGAAAAAATCTTCTTCTTCTTCGTCTATATTGTCATAGTTTTCCATAAAATCTTCGTCATCCTCAGGATACAAGTCCTCGTCATCGTAGGAATCATCGTCATAGCTGTATTCATCATCTTCAATATCGTCCAGGGTTTCGTCAAGATTCTCATCGTCGTCATCGCTGCTGTCCGCTGTAAAATCCTCAGGTGCATCGTCGTCGTCTTCTTCGTCGGTATAATTATTGTTGTCAAATTCCTGCATCGTTTCTTCAACATAATCAAATTGAGCTTCTTGATCTTGCGAATTATCAATGAAATCTTCGTCGAAAGAACGATTCACTGATATTTTACTTTCAGTAGTTTCGATAAATTCAGGTGCATCAACATCTTCACGGTCAAACTTTGCCGATTTCTTGTTTGTTTTTTTATTTCGTTTCGGAATATTTTTTGAATTTTTTGCTCCAGGCAGATTGCTGGATGTTTCGGAATTTGGTTTTTTACGAGAATTTACATTAGTTGAAACTAACCCAAGCTTCAATAGCTGCCTTTTGTTGGGATGTTTATGAAAAGTCTCGATTTCGAACAGACTTGATGCTGATTTGAGTTTTTTTGACGATAAAGGTTTGCTGAATTGACTTCTCAACATGTATTGAATTTCAATGCCTTCCGTAGCTTTTTCATTAAATGTTACAAGAAACTTTTTACCGGTTCGCATCGCCAATTCATTCAGAGGAGTATTCAAACCATCAAGATAAAGTTTTGAATCTTTGTCCCACGAATGCCTTTTTTTCTTTGTAAATACGCAGATTCTGTCTTTTTCGAATGCTGCATTTATTGATTCACAAAGGTTTTGCGCAAGAAAGTTGAAATCTGATGTGTCTGAAATCAAGAATTCGCATAAAAGTATATCGTTATAAACCGCATTAAAACGGTATGCTTTCATACAATCCCTCCTAAGTGCCTAACTTTGATGTGTTCGAGGCTCCTTTATCTTACTTCGAAGAAACCGCGAAAGGTAAATAAGTAATTTCGGTGAAAAAGTAAGTTCTTATTAAAATAATTAAAAGAATCATTAATTTTTCGCTCATAAGCATGTAAATTCAAAGAAAATCAAAAGATATTTTTCTTAGTTTTCGGATTCTCAACATTTTCAAAACAATTTCAAGTATTAATTCAATTATTTCAAAACATAAAATCCAAATGCTTTCCAGTTAATTTATAAAAACTCTATAAATTTTCTTAAGTATTTATTATCCTTAGTTATATGGAAAATTTAGCAACAAAAAATATTATTTTTCGAATAAAAATTAATAATTTTTCTAGTTACATTGTCAATGTTGTAAAGAAAGCAGAAAGTCAGCAAACGTATGAAATATAATCTGGCTTTTATCATTTCGATGGTTTTTATACTTTCTTGGGGCAGAATTTCTTTCGCCCAAGAATCAATTTCAAATAATCGAACTGGTTATTCATCTGATTTGATACCTGCTACCGCTGAAATCGACGCTCTTAACCCGCTGAATTACATCGACAAAGCAACCGAATGGCTTAGTGCCACTATTAACGATTGGATCACGAAAACGGTTGAGGATTTGAAATTCGCAGAGACTGGAACAAATCTCTTCAGAATTTACGGACGTGTGCGTACCAGATGGAAAGAACAGAGCAACTACGATTTCGACAGGAATCAATATGACCTGCAGCATTTTCAGAACCATTTCGCTCGTTTCGGTATTTCCGCAATAACAACCGAATTCAGAATCGATTTTGAGTTTTTTCATGCAATTGAAATATTTTCAACTCGAATTTATGGCATACCAGACGAGGATTCGTGGGATATTCACAGATTGACCTTTATGTTAACGGGTTTTGAAAAAGACCGAATCAGATTCCCAATTCCCTTTACATCAACCAGAGAATGGGCGGATTTACTGATTTATTTTGGCAGAGGACCTATAACTTTGGGGCGTGGCAGGATAATCGGCTCAAATGACTGGTTAAACAAAGGTGATGTATTCGATGAAGTCGTTTTATCTTTAATACTTGAAAATTCAGGTGCTTCACTGAGTTTTTTCGGAGTTCGAAGCATTGTTTATGAAAACAGTAGAATCAACGATTCTGAATACGGAACCGAAATCTGGGGTGTTGCATTGATTGGTGCTGACCCGTTTGACCAGCTTGACGATGTTTCTGAGGTTGAACAGAGAGGGCTTCTTCGACCTGGGCATTACAATTTCGATTACTTTCCGGTGAATAATTCAGAAGAACATCGAAGTATAATCGGCATCGATTTATATACTTTGTGGGTTTACCGCGACAGAAACGATGTTGAAAGTGAGCTGGGAAGGGTCGGGAATTATAATTTCGCAAACATCGGAATGCGAGTCGGTATCGAACTTGTATCAAATTGGATATTCGAGTTTGAAGGGAATTATCAGGTAGGAAAATATGGCAATTCTGATTTGCGCGCATTTGCGATACACACTGAAATCAATGGAGGATTTCAGTGGATGATTCCGGTTTCGTTTACAGCATCGGTAGATTATGCAAGTGGTGATTCAAACCCGAAAGATGGCGTTGTTGAGACGTTTTACGATTTGTATGGCAACATTCATTCGAAATTTGGTAAGAGCGATATGTTCGGTTGGAGAAACCTGTTGCATCTTGGTTTTAATTTCCGTTTTCAGATTGACAATACCATATCAATCAGCACAGGTGCACATTTGCTGGAAAATGCACAAGTAAAGGATGCAATCTACGGACCGAGAGGGTCGGTTTTTCTCGATAAAGGTGTTGGTGAACCTTTTAAAACAATCGGATATTCGTTGGATGCGGAGTTACAGTATCATTATTCTAAGCGGATTCATGTCTATGCTGGTGTTTCGCATTTTCAACCTGGAAGTAAGCTAAAATCCGTTCTTCTTGATGATTATGCGTTGCAATATTATATTATTGGCGAAATACGGTATTAATAATTGATTCACAACGACCATTTATGATACTTATGAGTAATATCGAATGTAAATACTGACGGGTAAACCCGCTTTAACTCACAGCAAGGGCAATAGGAGCAAACTTTTTGCCTTTTATACAGTATCGTCAATAGGACTCAAGAGTTATTTGACCTATTGACAGTGGCGTAAAGTAAAGCATGCTTGCATGCCCTATTGACTGTGTTGTAAACTTAAACCAGCAAGGCTGGAGGAAACAATGTCGAAGATTTATCCGTTTCGAGCAATGTACTTCAATCCCGACGTTACACCGGATTTCTCCGAAATTATTTCATCACCTGAATTTAGAGCGGACTGTATTAATGAGATTCAGGATTGTATGTCAATCAGCGAGTATAATATATGCAACTTGCTGGAACCCTTGTATTTTGCGAATATTGAATCTAAACCTCAGAAATATAGAAAAAAACGTAAGCGTGAACAGAAAAGCACCAAGTTTCTAATCGACAATATGAAAAACAAGCAATATGACGAACATTTCCGTAATATTGCAAAAAAATTCGCAGGTTGGCTTGAAACTGGAAAAATATTGCGAGATGAAACACCAGCAATTTATTTATATGAACGCGATTTCTGGGATGAACGATGCAAAATAATGAGAAAAAAGCGAAGCATTCTATCCCTGCTTTCACTTGAAAACCCTGAGCAAGGCTCAATCAAATCCCTGTACTCTCCGGACAAAGATGCTGTCGAGCAAGCGTACCGGCTTATGAAAATCACGTTTTCACAGTTCTCACCGGTAATTATCGGTTATTCCGACCCGAAAAACTCTGTACAAACGCTTCTGAAACAGGTAATTGACGAACAACCGAATATTTTCGCATATGACAAAGATGGGTTCTTTCACTCAATTAGAGTTATTCACAACGAAGGAATTATCGATGCGCTTCAAAAGATTTTCAATGATTTCACACTTGGCATCATCGATGGTGCACAAAATTATGTTGCTGCATATCAATTCATGGAGGAAATGAAACGGCTTGAACACACGGGAAGCGGTACTGAAACTGTCGGCAATGTTTTCGTGAATCTCATTGCTCTTGATAACGACGAATACACCAATTTTGAGTCTGTAACCAAGGTTCTGTCAAAAAATGATGCAAAGAATTTTAGGCTTAGGGACGTAAGTAAACAAACAATTTTGCGACTCAAAGAATCAGCAACACAAACACTTTTCCGAAGGAATATACATAGCGATATTACTACGCAGTCAACAAAAAAGAATCGTGAAACAAAATCGGAAATAAATGAAAAAACTGAGCTTGAGGATTATGAAATTACCGACTTTGAAGACTCCCTTGAAGGCGTAATAAATCCTTTAGCATTAAACTATCTCCAAACATGGGCAAGAGAGTATTTTATCGTTGAGGAAGTTGATTGGGAGCTTGATTTTGAAACAGTTGAAAGGGAACAAAAATCACTCGAATTTTCAGTTGATTCTAAACAGGCATTACTTTTTATACCGTCTGAGGGTAAATTATTGCGACTAAAAATAACTCATGACGAAACACTAAAAAAACTACTTACATCAAAGAAGATTTCAACGTCTGACAAACTTGATATTAACTTATTCTGGAGAAATTTACTTAAAAAGATTTATGTTGGTTTCGATGACGATAAACACAGCATGAACATCTGGAACATCAATAATTTGCATGATTTTCTCGGAAATAAGAAGAACTCAGAATCCGTTATTATCGAAAAATCTAAATTAAATGGTGATATTGATGATGAAGATTACTCTGAGAGCGAAATTACATCAAAAAACCTTAAAAATACGCCTAATCACCTGTTAACTCGCGATGAAATCACTGAAAACCTTCAAAATACTGGTATTTTCATGATTTTCAAAAATCCTGAAGTGGCTGAAGTTCTCTCGCTTTTCTCCGAAGACAGTTTCAATATGCGCCAAATTTATCGTCTGCAAAACGTATTGTCAGTCGGGTTAATATCATACAGGTTGGATTTATCAGAGACTGACGATAATGATGAAGACTAAGAAAAGTGAATTGTATAACCTGGTAATATTTTGTAATTTGTTCACTAGATTTTTAATCAAAAACCGAATATACGAACTGTGAGAATAATATGCCCAAAAAAGACAGCGGCTTACAAGAAAGTAAAACAAAAGAAGAGAAGAAGCTTATCGCAGGAGCATCTCTTTGGAGCGAAGCATGGCGAAGACTCCGTAAAAACAAGGTTGCGATTATTTGCATTGTCTTAATCATGATAATCTTTTCAGCATGCACAATCTATGCTATCCCGCACCTTTCAAGCCTGAGTAAAAAAGGCGCATTTGAGTTGATAGTTACTGACGTTAAGAAAGGCTCAATTGCCGAGGAAGCAGGCATAAAAACCGGTGATATTATTCTCAAATATGACAATGTTGACGTTATCGGATACAGGGTAACGAATATCCTACTTGATAAGATTATTTTAGGTAATATTAAGAATAAAGAGAAAAATCTCCCACTTCAAAATGAAGTTAAAATTCTTCTAAACCGCAAAATACCTAAAACACAAACGAATCCAATAATTGTTGTTGCGCAAAATAATGATGTTAATAATACTAAATATAAGCAAATTACTTTGATTGCGAAAGTTGGCAAACTCGGTATAAAAACAAACGAACCACTGGTATTTTTCCAGGATTTCTCACAAACAACACAGATAATAGAGGCTACGAATCAACCACCCGCCTCCGACCACTGGTTCGGGACTGATAACACAGGTCGGGATTTGTTTGCGCGTACGCTATTCGGCGGGTTCATTTCGTTTATAATTGGCATGCTTGCAACGCTTGTGGCATCGTTTATTGGTGTGATATACGGCTCAATTGCCGGATATTTTGGTGGTCGGGTTGACGGTATTATGAGGCGTATTGTTGATATTCTCTACGGTCTTCCGTTTTTGATGATTATTATTCTCATAAAAGTTATAGCGGATGATTTTAAGAAAAATGAACAAGGTGGTGAAATTTTCTCAAACGTTATAAGTGTTATTCTCATTGCAATTATAATGATTTTGCTACTTTGGCTAATGTTTGCCCTTCTTGCCAGACTTAATATCAATGACAAACAAGGAAAATCAATCGTTCCTAAAGGTGTGCTTGTTGTTGTGTTTCTTTTTCTGATTTCGTTCATCGTTTATGAAATTGTTCAAACCTGGCTAATGCTGGCAGCACCTGAAGTTAATTATTTCGAAGCAATTGCCCCGCTTGCTTTGCTCCTGTTTATTACTTTCCTGTTTATCTGGTTTCTCACCAGTCTTGGTAAGAGACTTGACTCGCAGACGAAAAGCAGCACATTTTTGTTTCCTGGTGGGGTGCTAATGTTTTTCTTCATCTATATGGGAGTTTACGGGATTTTTAACGTTAGTCAGATGTGGGTAACTTTTGACACTAGCAGCGAATGGTTCGGGTTTATGCTGACTTTCGTTATCCTCGGTATGTATGCCTGGCTAACCATGGCAAGAATCGCTCGCGGTCAGATGCTTGAGGTGCGGTCAAAGGATTATGTTGTTGCTGCTAGAGCACTTGGTGCAAGTCCCGCAAGAATTATTTTCAGGCACAGCATCCCGAATATTCTCGGACCGGTCATAATTTATGCGACGATTAATATTCCCGCGGTTATTCTGCTTGAGGCGTTTCTGTCGTTTCTCGGACTCGGTATCAGCGAGCCATACTGCTCCTGGGGAACGCTTGCCAATGACGGCTTCAAAACACTGTCATATCTTGGCACAAATTGGTGGCTTATCGTTTTTCCTGGTGGAATAATGGCGATTTCATTATTCGCGCTAAATTTCCTTGGCGACGGTATCCGCGACGCAATCGACCCGCGTATGCGCTAGAACAATGTAAAGGAAATGGTAGAACCGGCATCCCTGACTGTTAATATCACTGCTGAGTGTCAGGCAAGATGCATGACCTACCGACAATGTTGCTAAATTATGTAACACTGTGTTAGAACCAGAGGGCAACACCTGCGTATGGTCCCAGCAGTGCATCTGCATTTCGTGTGTCCATGTACCAGAAACCAACACGCAATTCGAGAATAAAAAATACGTAGCCAAGCGAAATATCAGCGTCAACAAGCTCGTTTGTTTCAAACCAGGTGTAAGACCAGCGATAACGGAGCATCAAGCCAGGGGCAGTCATAAATGTGCCCTCAGCGTTGAAACTCACACCGCCTACATCCTCGGATAAGCCCGTGCCACCGAGTCCGACAAGACCGAAGCCAAAATCGATGTTTACATTTTCAGCAATCCAGCCTCCGAACGTGAAATAAAATCCCCAGATATGTTGATGTTCATCCTCTGAAAGCTCGATACTTTCCCAAAGCTGTTGATAATACGCACCGAAATTCATAAATGCACGTGTGTACATCTTCGCTTGGGCTCTATATCCCGAAATCTCACCATCACCAGGATCATCACCCTTAGGACTCCAGCGTCCTTCGAAATCCAGATGCAGAAGTAAAGGTGTTTTATGTGCTGGTTCAATTGCTGCATCTTGTATTGTTATTCTGCCGTACCTCTGATAATACCAAGGATACGTATAATACCAGTTCGCATGAGCTGCACCGTGGAAAAACGCTCTTAATCCGTGAAATGCTGCTTCTGAGCAACAAGCTTCGAGGCAAGCCCCAGCTAGTTCACCACCACCGCCACCACCAACTGCAGATGAAAAATCACCTAAACTTCCTGCAAATGCTGAAGAAGACACTAAAAGCAAGATACATGTAACAAAAAGTAATTTCTTAAACATATCGGTTCCTTAAATTTTTACTCATTTATAACAAAATATGTAATTTAATTCCAAAGGTTTAGAATTTGTGCCCTTTTTTTTGTTCAATAATTTATGTTTTTTAACGTTTTTCAATTTTTGATTTCGCAAGAATGCCAGCACCGAAAAGTGCAGAATTTTCAAGCTTTGAAATAATCACCTTCATGTTTTCGTCATATGGCTTAAAAACGTGTAAACGAATCGATTCTCGCATCGTAGGTATGAAAAATATTGCGGCTTTAGTGATTTTACCGCCTAAAACAACTGCTTCCGGTCGTAAAACATTCACAACTTGCGCAATTCCGATGCCTAGTATTTCTCCCCATTTTCGCCAGAAATGCAGTGCGAAATCATTATTTTCGAGTGCCAGTTTGTAACAATCCGATGCATTAATGATTTTACCTGTTGGTTCTTGATTCAGCGTGTTTTTTGCGATTATATCCGCAAATCTTTCTACCCAGATTCCTCCGCAATACGCTTCCAAACACCCTTTCTTACCACAATTGCAGAGTAAACCGTTTCTGTCGATGCTGATGTGTCCGAGTTCCGCAGAGCCAATGCCACGAAGCAGCTTCCCATCCACAACTACTCCACCGCCGATGCCTGTTCCAAGTGTGTAACCGATTATTCGGCTGAAACCCTTGCATTCGCCGTATTTTGCTTCACCGAGTACGAAACAACTTGCATCGTTCTCGACTTCAACAGGAATGTTGAAATGCTCTTGCAACGCCTGTTTCAGCGGATTATTACGCAACCAGTCGATGTTTGGTACAAAATGTACGAAACCTCTCTTAGAATCAACTGAACCTGCTGTCGAGATGCCGATTGCATCCAATCCCGAAGAGTTTTTCTCTATAAAATCTATCAAATCCTTTGTTGAAGTGATTTTCTGTGAATTTATATTTTTTATGTACTGAATATTCAGATTCCCATCAAACGTACACAATGCAACGTTTGTACCACCGATGTCAACTGCTGCAATCTTCATTATGTTTCATTTCCTTTGATGGCGAAAACGCGAATCTGTTCCTCTTTTCCCTTAACATTAATATAGTATTCGCTCACAATTTCAAACCCGCAAACAATCTCAGGCTTGATTTCTCGGCTAATAATATTGTCATCGTCATCATGCTGTTTGTTTGCAAAGTACTTTTTACGCTCGATTTCAACATCAATGTACGTTGACGCGCTGATAAGTGTCCAGGTTTCAAGCTCCTTATTTTTCTGTTCAAGCCTTGATGCCAGATTCACGGTATCGCCGATAACAGTAAATTCCGAGCGTTTTTCGCTTCCAATGTTTCCTGAAACAACGAAACCCGTGTTGATTCCGATGCGAATTTTAATTGGGAACCAGCCTCTGTTTGACCAGTCATCGCGCATTTTGCTTACCTTTTTTTGCATTTCAAGTGCGCATTTTATTGCTTTTTCCGAGGAAAATTCGATTTTATAGGGTGCCCCGAATATTGCCATTACGCCGTCGCCCATGAATTTATCAAGCGTACCCTCGTATTTGAAAATTATCTCAATCATGCTGCTCAGATATTCGTTGAGCATTGCAAAAACATGTTCAGGCTCGCTTTTCTCGGCAACTGTGGTAAATCCTTCAATGTCCGTGAAAAGAAGCGTTGCCCAATTTCGCTCTGCCTGAAGCTTGAGTTGCTCGGGATTTTCCATAATCTTTTTTGCGACCTGCTCGGAAACGTAGCGTTTCAGCGTGTTTTTAATCCAGTCGCGCTCTTTCAAACCTTTGCTCATATAATTTATCGAAGATGCAAGGTCACCGATTTCATCACGATTTTTTATGTTCAACCGATAATCAAAATTCCCTTCGCCGATTTCCTTCGTAGCTTTTATTAATTCTTTTATAGGGCGTGTAATCTGTCCTGAAAGGTAAAAAGTAAGCGTTAGCGATAAAACTCCTGAGATAATCAGCGCAAAAACCGTCCAGAAAATTATATCAGAATAAATCTCACGAACTTCTGACGCATCAAAGTCTATCCCGATAATTGCTACCACATTATTCTGAGAATCGTATATCGGAGAATATCCCGAAAGCGTTGTTTCTTTCTCGTCTGTAACCAGATTATCATCTGTTCCGGGTTTGCCAAGAAAAGCACGTTTCAGCGAGAGAATCTCAGAACCGTCAATATTTTCGGTTGAATAAACGGAATTGAAAGACGAATTATCTGCGAAAATATCCGGTTCATCTGCAGAGATTCCGTTAAAAATTGAAGTATTTGCAGGTTTCATAAACATTGTATAAATATACAAAATCTTCGAGCTGCCAGAAAAATTATACAAATCATAATACTTCTTCAATTTTGTTTGCTGAATTTCGTTAATAATGACAATTTTATCCCGTAATTCTCCAATAATATGTTCATCAGCATTCGATTTTGCCATGATGTGATACTTTTCCCATGACGCAACCAGCTCTTTGTGAGCATTACCGTTAAAATCCATGGAAACAGATTCAGCAAGCCTGCGAAGCTGGGTCTTCAACTCGGTCAAAAGTGTATTCGTCGATGCCCGGTATATCATGAATACGACGATGATTGAAACCAGACAGCTCATCAGAGTAAAATATATCATGAGCTTCAACTGAAACCTGCTCACTCGTTTTCTCGCCAGAATATCGTCTATTTTCAAAAGCGCACCGATGTCGGGCAACTCAAGAAACTTCGGAAAACTCATACACCCTCCGACATAATTTATTTAGAGTTGAATAATTACATACGAATCGAGCATGTATTTAACTGGAACTATCGAAAGAACTTATTCTTTGGGTTTCAACGCGAAAAACTTCAAATCATTGTGTGACTGAACCTGCGTCGGATAAATAATGCCGAATTTCGCAGCAAAATCCGTAAAAACCCAAGGTGAAATCAACGTATATTTATCGTTTTCATTTGCTTTATAATCAAATTGCACGCGCGTTTCTCTCAATTTTTTCTCATATTCATCGTAATCAGTCTGTTTTAGCTCGGAAAAATCGCTGTCGTCAAGCTGTTGATAGTACGGCATGATTTCATCCATAATCACATCGTCATACTGAGATGCAATAAACTCAGGATTCCCCTTTCGTGCTTCAAGTGCTTTATCGGTGAGATTTTCGTCAGGATGAAGGTCAGCAAAAAAAGTCGGATGCTGCCAGAAAATATCAACAAGCTCATCTGATAAAAAGAAATTGTACCACCAGAACAAATTGCCATACAGCTCGAAATTGAAGGCTTTGCAATCGAAAAGCTCCGCGAGTATCGAAGTACAGCCGAATCCATCGAGAAATCCGTTCGGATATACAATTAGAAGCCAATCGGGTGATTCAGTCGAGATTAGCACCTGATTCTTCCCACTTTTTCGGATAGCCATTGATCTGGGCAACCTTCGATGACCTCTCAGCCCGATTTCTCTGAACACAATATCGTTAACATCTTCACCTTTTTCGTCGGTATTTAGTGCGGACACAGATAAATAAAGACCCATATAAACCTCATCTATAACGCTATTTTCCAGTAATTCTAATGTTTGCTTATGCAAATTATATTCATACTGCTAATAAAAGTAAAATGTAATATGATTTTACACAAATTTCCTAAGTACTCGTATAAATGTATCAATCGACAACAACACATTTACGTAA